>NZ_JACVVH010000002.1:0-196828 GCF_016647865.1 Pseudomonas sp. S60
CGCGGCCCCTGGCGGGGCACGGGGCACCCGGCCGGGGGGCGGCGGTGCAGCCCCGGCGGTCTCAATGGTTGACAGTATGCGCCAGCATCACTGACAACTGGCACAGCGGCCGCCCGCTCTCGGCCTGCCACTGGTTGAATACCTGCTGGACCAAGGCCAGGTCGCGCTGGCTGGTCGGCGGCTTGTCGATCACTTTCTGCGCGATCAGCGCCGCCGCCATGTCGTCGGTGGGCACAAAGGTATCCTTGCCCACCATGCGCAGAAACCGCGGCGCCGACAGCCCGCCCAGCTGGTTGCCCTGCTTGGCCAGGTACTTCCATAGCCCGACGATGTCGTTAGCCGGCCAGTCGGCGATGAACGCACCAAAGCTGCCGTTCTCCTTCGCCACGTCCAACACCATCTGCGCATTGCGCGGCACACTTTTGAGCTTGCCCAGGTGGCGGATGATGCGCGTGTCCTGCATCAGCCGCTCCAGGTGCTCGGCCCCCATCAGCACGACCTTCTCCGGATCGAAACCGAAGAACACTTGCTCGAATGCTGGCCACTTGGCATCCACGAGGCTGTGCTTGAGCCCGGCGCGGAACACACGCAGCGCCAGCGTGGACAGATAACGGTCGTCGGTTATTTCACGCAACTGCGCAGGTGTACGCGGCTGCGGCAGAAAAGCCTCCAGGGCCTGGGCGGAGCCAAAGCGATTCAGGCAGAACTCGTGCAACCACTGGTAATCGCGCATAGGTTCAGATGTTCACCACATCAAGAAAACGTGGCGCAGCGGTTTCGTCGATCTTGAGGCTGGTGAAGTCGAACAGGTTGCGGTCGGCCAACTGCGACGGCGCCACGTTCTGCATCGCACGGAAGATGCTCTCGGTACGGCCTGGGTGCTTGCGCTCCCACTCCACCAGCATGTCCTTGACCACCTGGCGCTGCAGGTTCTCCTGCGAACCGCACAGGTTGCACGGGATGATCGGGAATTCCTTCATGTCGGAGTAGGCCTGGATATCCTTCTCGCTGCAGTAGGCCAGCGGGCGGATGACCACATTGCGGCCGTCATCGGCGCGCAGCTTCGGCGGCATGCCCTTGAGGGCGCCGTTGAAGAACATGTTGAGGAAAAATGTCTCGACGATGTCGTCGCGGTGGTGACCGAGCGCCATCTTGGTTGCGCCGATTTCATCGGCGAAGGTGTACAGGGTGCCACGGCGCAGGCGCGAGCACAGCGAACAGGTGGTTTTGCCCTCCGGCACCAGCTCCTTCACCACCGAGTACGTATCCTTCTCGACGATGTGGTACTCGACGCCCAGCGCCTTCAGGTACGCAGGCAACACGTGCTCAGGGAAGCCTGGCTGCTTCTGGTCCATGTTCACCGCGACGATCTCGAACTGGATCGGCGCCACCTTCTGCAGGTGCAACAGAACGTCGAGCATGGTGTAGCTGTCCTTGCCGCCGGACAGGCAGACCATGACCTTGTCGCCATCTTCGATCATGTTGTAGTCGGTGATGGCTTCGCCGGCAAGACGACGCAGGCGTTTTTGCAGTTTGTTCTGGTTGACCGAGAGGGTGCCCATAGCGCTTGAATCCGCGAGGTGTGACAAAAGCCGGCTATTTTACGCACAAATGCGCCAGCACTGTAGGCATTCCGACAAAGACTTCACGGTAATCAGCAGCAGGTGTGCGAGTGCGATTTGCTCTAAAGGTGCTGCCTTGATGGGGTCACCGCTTCCTATACTGCGTGATAGGGCCAACATACCGCTCGCTCGGTGTCCAGGCCTCGGGCCGCTGCGCTCCATAGGGGGCGACTGGCAACATTCAGAGGAGTGACCGGCATGATTCATCACGTCGTTGGGCTGTTTACCCACCCCGACCGGGAATGGCGGGAAATCCGTGGCGAAGACGAAACCATCAGCCACATGTACCTGACCCATACCTTGATACTGGCGGCGATACCCGCCCTTTCGGCATTCATTGGCACTACCCAGGTCGGCTGGGTGATCGGCGACCGGCCAGCGGTAATGCTGACCCTGCAAAGCGCACTCTGGATGAGCATCATGTCCTATGTCGCCATGCTCGCCGGGGTGGCGGTAATGGCGGCCTTTATCCACTGGATGGCACGTACCTACGATGCCAATCCGTCCATGGCCCAGTGCACGGCCTTTGCCACCTACACCGCCACCCCACTGTTCATTGCCGGCTTGGCGGCGCTCTACCCTCACCTGTGGCTGGGCATGCTGGTAGGCACAGCGGCTATCTGCTACGCGGTGTATCTGCTGTACGTGGGCCTGCCGACCTTCATGAACATCCCGCAGGATGAAGGCTTTCTGTTTTCCAGCTCCGTCCTGGCGGTAGGGCTGGTGGTGCTGGTGGCGATCATGGCGGCCACTGTCATCATCTGGGGCTTGGGTGTAGGGCCTGTCTACACCAACTAGGCCGGATGTCAGCGCGCTGCCCGGCCAACCGGGGCGCGCTGACAGGTGGCTCGGCTGCCTCCCCGCGGTTGCGGCATAATGACGGGCCAGGAGAACCATTGCGCCATGCCCGAGCTGCTTATCCAACGCGTCGAAACCTGTTACAAACAAGCGGAAACCTTCTTCAAACGCCCCTTCCTCCGCCCGGAAGTGAACTTCAAACTGCGCGGGCAAAAAGCAGGGGTCGCCCACCTTCACGAGAACAAACTGCGCTTCAACCTGCAGCTGTATCGAGAAAACCAAGAAGATTTTCTACGCCAGACGGTGGCGCACGAAGTCGCGCACCTGGTGGCCCACCAACTGTTCGGCGACAGCATTCAGGCTCACGGCCAGGAGTGGCAGTTGATCATGCGCGGCGTGTACGAACTGCCGCCCAGCCGCTGCCACACTTATGCAATCGAGCGCCGCCTGGCGACCCGGTACATCTACCGCTGCCCATGCCCGCAGAGTGATTTCCCGTTCACGGCCCAGCGGCACAGGCTGGTTCGCCAGGGGCGGCGCTACCTGTGCAAGCGGTGCCGGGGGATATTGGTGTATAGCGGTGAAACGCGGCTGGAATAGAGAGGTGATGCTCTAGCTGGCATGCCAGCGATTGCGCCAGCCGCCCAGGCACGAAAAAGGTGGCACCGAGGCCACCTTTCTGTACCCGCCTGCGCCTTACTTCTCGACGAAGGCGCGCTCGATCAGGTAATCACCTGGCTCACGCATGCGTGGGGAGATCTTCAGGCCGAAGCTGTCCAGCACTTCGCTGGTCTCGTCGAGCATGCTGGGGCTGCCACAGATCATGGCACGGTCGTCCTGCGGGTTGATCGGCGGCAGGCCGATGTCGCTGAACAGCTTGCCGCTGCGCATCAGGTCGGTCAGGCGGCCCTGGTTCTCGAACGGCTCGCGGGTAACGGTGGGGTAGTAAATCAGTTTTTCGCGTACCGCTTCACCGAAGAACTCGTTCTGTGGCAGGTGTTCGGTGATGAACTCACGGTAGGCCACCTCGTTCACGTAGCGCACGCCGTGTACCAGGATCACCTTTTCGAAACGCTCGTAGGTTTCCGGATCCTGGATGACGCTCATGAAAGGCGCAAGGCCGGTACCGGTGCTGAGCAGGTACAGGTGCTTGCCCGGGTTCAGGTCATCGAGTACCAACGTACCGGTAGGCTTTTTGCTGATGATGATCTCATCGCCTTCCTTCAGGTGCTGAAGCTGGGAAGTCAGCGGACCATCCGGCACCTTGATGCTGAAGAATTCCAGGTGCTCTTCCCAGTTCGGCGAGGCGATGGAGTAGGCGCGCATGAGCGGACGGCCGCTGTCTTGTTGCAGGCCGATCATCACGAACTGACCGTTCTCGAAGCGCAGGCCCGGGTCACGGGTGCACTTGAAGCTGAACAGGGTGTCGTTCCAGTGGTGCACACTGAGGACACGTTCGTGGTTCATGTTGCTCATCTAATGGGGCTCCTGAAAAAAGACGCGGCGCAGAGGGCGCGTAGTTGCGCGATAGTTTAGGGGCAGCGACAATATCTGTTAACTGAATTATCAAGATATGTGTTATCGGTTATATCGATATGCGATTTACACTTCGTCAACTTCAGGTCTTCGTGGCCGTCGCCCAGCACCAGAGCGTGTCGCGAGCAGCCAGCCTGCTTGCGCTGTCGCAATCTGCTGCCAGCACCTCTATCACCGAACTCGAGCGCCAGTGCAGCTGCCAGCTGTTCGACCGCGCGGGCAAGCGCCTGAGCCTCAATGCGCTGGGGCACCAGTTACTGCCTCAGGCTGTCGCCCTGCTTGACCAGGCCAAGGAAATCGAGGACCTGCTCAATGGCAAGTCCGGCTTCGGCTCGCTGGCCGTGGGCGCCACGCTGACCATTGGCAACTACCTGGCCACCTTGCTGATCGGCAGCTTCATGCAACTTCACCCGGAAAGCCAGGTGAAGCTGCACGTGCAAAACACCGCGCATATCGTGCAACAGGTTGCTCACCATGAAATTGACCTGGGTCTGATCGAAGGCGATTGCAACCATCCAGACCTTGAGGTCCAGCCCTGGGTGGAGGATGAGCTGGTGGTGTTCTGCGCGCCGCAGCATCCGCTGGCCAAACAGGGCCGTGCCGATGTGCAGACGCTGGCCGGGGAGGCCTGGATCCTGCGCGAACAGGGTTCAGGCACGCGGCTTACGTTCGACCAGGCGATGCGACACCACCGCTCCCATCTGGATATCCGCCTTGAGCTGGAGCATACCGAGGCCATCAAGCGTGCGGTGGAGTCTGGGCTGGGCATCGGCTGCATCTCGCGCCTGGCGCTGCGCGATGCATTCCGCCGGGGTAGCCTGGTTGCCGTGGAAACCCCGGAGCTGGACCTGATGCGCCAGTTCTACTTCATCTGGCACAAGCAGAAATACCAGACATCGGCCATGCGCGAGTTCCTGCAGCTGTGCCGCAACTTCACTGCCGGCGTCACCCGCAGTGATGAAATCGTGTTGCCGCCTATCGCCTAGAGCAGGATTACGCCCCACACCAGCGCCATCATGCTGAGCGACACGAACTGCGCAGCGCTGCCCATGTCCTTGGCATTTTTCGACAGCGGGTGACGCTCCAGTGAAATGCGGTCGATGGCTGCCTCCACCGCCGAGTTGAACAGTTCCACGATCAAGCCCAACAAGCAGACAGCGATCATGATCGCCCGCTCGGCACGGCTGACCGGCAGCCAGAAGGCGATGGGGATCAGCAGCACGTTGAGCAGCACCAACTGGCGAAATGCCGCTTCGCCCTTGAATGCGGCGCGCAGCCCATCCAGCGAATAGCCAGCGGCGTTCAGGATACGTTTAAGGCCGGTCTGGCCCTTGAAGGGTGATGGAGTCATGAGGGTCGCTTAACAACGAAAAGGCCAGCAGACTAGACCGGCAGGGGTCAAAAAAGCGTGAAGCCACGCGCAGTCAGGTGCTGGCAACCGATTCAAGTTGTTGCAGCAACAGCGCGGCCTGGGTACGCGTACGCACGCCCAGCTTGCGGAAGATGGCCGTGACATGGGCCTTGATGGTGGCTTCGGATACGCTCAGTTCGTAAGCGATCTGCTTGTTCAGCAGGCCTTCGCACACCATCGTCAGCACCCGGAACTGCTGGGGCGTCAGGCTCGCCAGGCCTGCACTGGCGGCCTTGGCCTCGGCCGGTACATCCACCTTCTCGAACGCCTGGGGCGGCCACCATACTTCACCGTCCAGCACCTTGCGCACGGCGTCCTGGATCACCTCCAGGGTACTTGACTTGGGGATGAACCCGCTGGCGCCGAATTCGCGAGACTTGACCACCACGGCGGCCTCTTCCTGCGCAGAGACCATCACCACAGGTATCTGCGGGTACTGCCCGCGCAGCAGCACCAGCCCGGAGAAACCATAGGCGCCTGGCATGTTGAGGTCCAATAGCACCAGGTCCCAATCTGCTTTTTCGCTCAGGCGGGTTTCCAGCTCGGCGATGCTGGCAACCTCTACCAGGCGAACGTCCGGGCCCAGACCAAGCGTTACGGCTTGGCGCAAGGCACCACGGAACAGCGGGTGGTCATCGGCAATCAGGATTTCGTACGTGGCCATCGATCTAGTGATCCTGTTCTGTACCCGGCGCCCGGTCTCAAACGGGGCTGCCCGGCGGGGAATCGGCGCCAAGGATGCCGAGCGCGGCCCAGGAAGGCAAGCCAGCCGCCCTGCCGCCTCGCCTGTCCTGGCTGCCCAGCCTCATCATTATGAACCAAAGCCCGGGGCATGCCCCTTGGACTATAGGAAGGTATGCAAACGGCGATGGGTGTCATCCTGCTCGTCCAGCGGCACACGCCGCTTGCCACTGAGGTAATGCAGGCTGAAGACATCCAGGTAGGCATCCAGCGCCTGGGAGGCTACTGCATCCCCGGCCAGGTCCAGGCACATGGCCGCAACCTCGGCGGTACAGAAGTGGTCATCACGACGGGAACGGCGCAAGCGGTAGCGTGACATCTGCTCGGCCTGCAGGCTCAGCACCGGAAAGCGGTTCAGGTACGGGCTTTTGCGGAACATCTTGCGCGCCTCGGTCCACGTGGCATCCAGCAGGATGAACAGCGGGCGCTTGCCGGGCTCGCGCACCACATCATTGACCACACGTTGTTCAGCAACGAATTCACCGGGAAAAACGATATAGGGCTGCCAATGCGGGTCGTCTAGCAATGCCAGCAAGCCCTCGTCGACCGAGGTGCGCAGCCAGCCAAAGGCGGAAGTGTCCTCGATCAGGTCGGCAATCAGCCAGCCAGTGTTGGTGGGCTTCAATGGCTCGGTGTCATGCATCAGCAGGCAAATGCCTGACTCGGCTTGCACCTTGGGCTTCCAGGCACACAGGCAGTGCGTGGCAATAACCCGGCAATCGGGGCAGCGTTGCGCCCGTGATCCACGGGCAACGAAGGGCTTGTTACTGCGGGCCAGGCGTTCGGCACGCAGACGCGCTACCGCGTGGCTCATGCCGGCAGGCCTCCAGGCAGGTTGAAAATAGGCACGGTAATAGCTCGAGCAAAAACGGCGTGCAGTTTAACAGAAGCGCCACCCATTGCTGTGCAGCGGGCGGCGCGCCCCCTATAATCGCGGCTTTATGCCAGGCACAGGCGCCGTGCGGTGCTCACGGAACGCCGCAGACACATGCATGTCCAAGCGCCAGTCACCGAACAGGAGAGATTCATGCTGCGCCTCATCGCCCCCGCCCTGAGCCTGATGCTCGCTCTGCCTCTGGCAGCCCAGGCGGCTTCCAAGCAGGACTACGACCTGAACACGATGCTGCAGAAGGTCGCCAAGGAAAGCAGCGTCGGCACGCCCCGCGCCATCAACGAAGACATTCTCGACCAAGGCTACACCGTTGAAGGCAAGGCCTTGATCAACCACCTGAGCGTGCGTGGCGAGCATGCTGCGCGCATGCAATCCAACCCCGAGCAGGTTCGCAGCCAGCTGGGCGACAGCGTGTGCCGCAACAGCGGGTTCCGCAACCTGATGTCCAAGGGTGCCGTGATGGTCTACCGCTTTACCGTGTACAAGACCAACCAGCCTGTGATGGATCAAGCCTTCGACAGCGCCAGCTGCGTGGCAGGCAACAAGAAGAAGTAATGGCCGCATTGGCCGGTTACCTGGGCGCCGCGGCGCCCATTGCCGGCTGACCGGCAGCCATTGCGGCTGGGCATGATGCTGCGCAAAGGGCTAGATTGAGAGGGTGCAGAAGGAGAAGTTGCATGCCTTATCAATCGAACGAACTGCTTTCCGGCCATTTCCGCGACAACAACATCGACCTCAGCCACATCGACGCACAGTTGCAACTCGTGGCACCCGCCAGCCCCAACCTGCCGCTGTACCGCGAGATGATGCTGACCGTTCTGCGCATGGCTCATGACGATGCCGACCGCTGGAGCGCCAAGATCACAGCGCAGGCACTGCGTGAACTTGACCAGTCTTTCCGTGCCCTGCAGCGGTACAAGGGCCGCCGCAAGGTAACCGTATTCGGCTCGGCGCGCACGCCACTGCAGCACCCGATGTACGCTATCGCCCGCGAACTGGGCGCCACCCTTGCACGCTCGGACCTGATGGTAATCACTGGCGCCGGTGGCGGCATCATGGCCGCAGCGCACGAGGGTGCCGGCAGCGATCACAGCCTCGGTTTCAACATCACCCTGCCCTTCGAGCAACATGCCAATGCCACGGTGGATGGCACGGACAAATTGCTACCTTTCCACTTCTTTTTCATCCGCAAGCTGTTCTTCGTCAAGGAGGCCGATGCGCTGGTGCTCTGCCCTGGCGGCTTTGGCACACTGGACGAAGCGCTTGAAGTGCTGACCTTGATCCAGACCGGCAAAAGCCCGCTGGTACCCGTGGTACTGCTGGACTCACCCGACGGCACCTTCTGGCGCGACTGCCTGGCTTTCATCCGCAATCAACTCGAAGAAAACCGCTACATCCTGCCCGGCGACCTGAAGCTGGTCCGCCTGGTGCATACAGCTGATGAGGCGGTGGAGGAAATCAACCAGTTCTACCGCAATTACCATTCAAGCCGTTGGTTGAAGAGCCAGTTCGTGATTCGTATGCAACACGCCCTGAGTGCCGCCGCACTCCAGGACATACGGGAAACCTTCGCGGACTTGTGCATGAATGGGGAATTTGAACAGCAGCCCGACAGCAGCGCCGAACATGAAACGGCCGACTATGGGCACCTCACCCGCCTGTCCTTCGCCTTTACCGGTCGCGACCAGGGTCGGCTAAGAGAGCTGGTGAACTTCATCAACGTGCCGGAGAACTGGCTGACATAACACGTCAGTCGTCCAAATCGCGCCCGTTGAGCAAACGACCGATCATATCCAGGGGGAAGCCGCGGTAGGCCAGAAAGCGTGTTTGCTGCGCACGACTGCGCGGATCCTGCGGGGGCTGGCCGGCGAACTTGCGCTGCCAGACATCCCGCAAGCGCTCCCCCCAATCCACTTCGCTTTCACGCAGT
This sequence comes from Pseudomonas sp. S60, assembly GCF_016647865.1. Classification (NCBI taxonomy): domain Bacteria; kingdom Pseudomonadati; phylum Pseudomonadota; class Gammaproteobacteria; order Pseudomonadales; family Pseudomonadaceae; genus Pseudomonas; species Pseudomonas sp. S60. The sequence goes on from NZ_JACVVH010000002.1 coordinate 8,931, forward strand.
GCCTGGTCGATATCAGTTCGAGCCAACCCACGTTGACCGAGGTCTTCGCGAATGCGCGCCGGACCATAACCAGAGCCGGAACGGTACCTGATGAAGCTTTCCAGGTACCGGGCTTCGCTTAGCAGCCCTTCATCGCAAAGCCGATCAAGCTCAGGCTCGATCAGCTCATCCATCGCACCGCGCTGGCGCAACTTGCGTGTCAGTTCAACGCGACCGTGCTCACGTCGCGCGAGCAGGTCCATGGCAGCCCGCCGAATGGCGACAGGGGTGTCGAGTACGGCGGGCATAATTTAGCAACGACCGCGCGATCAATAACCAGCGTCGGCGTCAGCCATGTCGTCGGCGTCAGCTTTTGCTGCTGCAGCTTTGCCAGCAGCTGCTGCCGCGGCAGCGGCGCCTGCGGTGAGCAATTTGTCGCGAACCTGCTTCTCGATCTCGTTACCGATAGCTGGGTTTTCTTGCAAGTACTTGGCGGCGTTGGCCTTGCCCTGACCGATTTTATTGCCCTGATAGCTGTACCAGGCACCCGACTTTTCGACCAACCCTTGGGATACGCCCAGATCGATGATCTCGCCGTTACGGTAAATACCCTTACCGTAAAGAATCTGGAACTCAGCCTGACGGAACGGCGGCGAAACCTTGTTCTTGACCACTTTGACGCGAGTTTCGCTACCCACCACTTCATCGCCTTCCTTGACCGCGCCAGTACGGCGGATGTCCAGGCGCACCGATGCGTAAAACTTCAGGGCGTTACCACCGGTGGTGGTTTCCGGGCTGCCGAACATGACGCCGATCTTCATCCGGATCTGGTTGATGAAGATCACCAGGCAGTTGGCGTTCTTGATGTTACCGGTGATCTTGCGCAAGGCCTGGGACATCAGACGAGCCTGCAGGCCCACGTGCATGTCACCCATTTCTCCTTCGATTTCCGCCTTCGGCACAAGCGCAGCTACGGAGTCGACAATGATCACGTCAACCGCGTTGGAGCGCACCAGCATGTCGGTGATTTCCAGGGCCTGCTCGCCGGTGTCTGGCTGCGAAACCAGCAGGTCGTCGACATTGACGCCCAGCTTGCCGGCGTACTCCGGGTCCAGGGCGTGCTCGGCGTCGACGAACGCGCACGTGGCGCCGCTTTTCTGGGCTTCGGCGATGACCGACAGCGTCAGCGTGGTTTTACCCGACGACTCCGGGCCGTAGATTTCGACGATACGGCCTTTTGGCAAACCGCCGATGCCCAACGCAATGTCCAGCCCCAGGGAGCCGGTGGAAATGGCGGGGATGGCCTGGCGCTCGTGGTCGCCCATGCGCATGACCGCGCCCTTGCCGAATTGGCGTTCGATTTGACCCAGGGCCGCAGCCAAGGCGCGCTTCTTGTTGTCGTCCATTGAAATCCTCACGTGTTCGACTTGGCCCTGACGGCCGGGATACCTGTATAAGTAGCCAGTATTATTCCACAGGCCAACGCCTACGCAAACCCCTGTCGTCGATTTACCGCGGGGCAAGCTGTAACAAGCCTTCTAAAGCGGTGATCACCGTCTGCCGGCGCACCGCCTCGCGGTCGCCGTCGAACTGGCGGCGTATGCTGACCACGCGGCTGCCATCGCCCCAGGCCAGCCATACGGTACCCACCGGCTTGGCCGGCGAACCACCGCCAGGGCCGGCCACCCCACTGACCGCAACGGCAAAACGTGCACCACTGGCGGCTTGCGCCCCGCGCACCATGGCTTCGACCACCTCCTGGCTCACCGCCCCGACCTGCCCGAACAACTGCTCAGGCACGCCCAACTGCCGAGTTTTCTGCGCATTGGAATAGGTCACGTAACCGGCCTCGAACCACGCCGAGCTGCCGGCGATGCGGGTGATGGCCTCGGCGATACCGCCACCGGTGCAGGATTCAGCAGTGCTCACCTGCGCATTAATGCGCTGCAGGTGTTCGCCCAGCTGGGTGGCGAGCGTGGTGATCGGGTCCATGACAGGCTCCTGAAAGGGTGGGCGCTACCCTACCATCCTGGTAGAGCCACTGGCCGCTCAAACGTTCAGGCTTTCCCGCGCAATCTTGCTGATGACGCGCTCATCCCTGCGCCTGAGCCGCGGCAGCCCTGCAGGCCAGCCATTGGTCCAGTCAAGGCCGCCGAGCATGCGCATGTCGTCGATCGCCGAGCGCCACCACACCACCTTGCAGGCCTGCAGGTACTCGTCACCACTTATCGCACTGCCGTAAAGCAGCTTGCGGGCAACGCCACGCAGTTCACGAGGCACGCGCAGCAGGCTCAGCTTCACGCCAACGCGCATCGACCACGAGGGCAGCGGGCGGTACGCTGGCACCTGCAGCGCCAAGGCCGGCATGTCGGCATGGAAGCCCTCGCCATGGCGGGCGAAGAACACGTCCTGGATGGCATGAAGGTACGGTTTCATGGCGTAGTAATGGCTGATCAAACCCCGCGCCTGATTGATGCGCGCGCCGTGGATTTCAAACGAGAATGCAATCTGCTCGATGGTCAGCAGCTCGCGGCTGTAGGCGGCCCAGTCGTCGATCCGGGCGATCGCCCGCTGGGCAACGGATGCGTTTTCATGCGCAAGGCCCAGTACCCCACTGTTGCACAGCTGCAGGTCATCGGGTGGCAACTGGCCTGTCGCCGCCAACCCACGGGTGAGGGCGCGGTAATGACGCTTGCGCGAGGCCTTGGCCCAGCTCGACTCCACTTCGTCGATCAGAAATTGGCCGGCACCCACCTGTTCGAAGAGCCGCTGCGCAGGTTGCAGAAACACCGTGTCGGTGTCGATGAAAATAGTCTTTTGTGCCCATTCGCAAGCCTGGGCAATGGCGCAGGCCTTGCGCCGATGGGTGTAACTGCCATCGGGCGCCCAGGCTTGAAGGGTCTGCGTGTCCAGCCTGACCACTTCCACGGGCCACCCGGCAAATGCCTGGGGCTCGTCGGTAAGCACACGAATAACGGGGCACTCGCCGGGTTCACAGCGCGCCAAGGCGGTGAGAATGCTGAACTTGGCCTCTAACTGATAGGTACGACGCTTGCCGTACAGAAGGTAGATAAGTTGCTGGTCTACAAAAGAAACGCGCGTGGAGACATTCATGCAAATAGCGGCTTGGGTCTTCATCGGGGCTCGCCATTCTAAAGCCTGATGTCGCCGGGCTCCACCCCCGAGCGCCAACTGCGCCGATTTGCCCACTTGCGGGCGCCTGCATGGCAAGCAAAAAGGCTGTACCATTGCGGGTTTACCATCGCCAACCAGATCACCCGCTGTAAGGCCCCGAATGTCTGATCTTTCCGCACACACCCCGATGATGCAGCAGTACTGGAAGCTGAAGAACCAGCACCCGGACCAGCTGATGTTCTACCGCATGGGCGACTTCTACGAGATCTTCTACGAAGATGCGAAAAAGGCCGCCAGCCTGCTGGACATCACCCTGACCGCCCGCGGTCAGTCAGCCGGCCAGTCCATCCCCATGTGCGGCGTGCCGTTCCATTCGCTGGAAGGCTACCTGGCCAAGCTGGTGAAGCTGGGCGAGTCAGTGGTGATCTGCGAGCAGATCGGCGACCCGGCCACCAGCAAAGGGCCGGTCGAGCGCCAGGTGGTGCGTATCATCACGCCCGGCACAGTCAGCGACGAAGCGCTGCTGGACGAGCGCCGCGACAACCTGATTGCCGCGCTGCTGGGCGATGACCGCCTGTTCGGCCTGGCTGTGCTGGACATCACCAGTGGCAATTTCAGCGTTCAGGAGCTCAAGGGCTGGGAAAACCTGCTGGCCGAACTGGAACGCCTGAACCCGGTGGAGCTGTTGATCCCGGACGACTGGCCGCGCGACCTGCCTGCCGAAAAGCGCCCGGGGGCTCGCCGCCGTGCGCCGTGGGATTTCGACCGCGACTCCGCGCGCAAGGCGCTGTGCCAGCAATTTGCAACCAAGGACCTCAAGGGCTTTGGCTGCGACAAGCTGACCCTGGCCATCGGCGCCGCTGGCTGCCTGCTGACCTACGCGAAGGAGACCCAGCGGACCGCCTTGCCGCACCTGCGCAGCCTGCGCCATGAACGCCTGGACGACACCGTGATCCTCGACGGTGCCAGCCGCCGCAACCTGGAGCTGGACATCAACCTGGCGGGTGGGCGTGACAATACCCTGCAATCGGTGATCGACCGTTGCCAGACCGCCATGGCCAGCCGCCTGCTGAGCCGCTGGCTGAACCGGCCGCTGCGCGACCTCAAGGTGCTGCAGGCCCGGCAGGACTCGATCCGATGCCTGCTCGAGGGCTACCGGTTCGAAAAACTGCAACCGCAGTTGAAGGAAATCGGCGACATCGAACGTATTCTGGCGCGCATCGGCCTGCGTAACGCACGCCCCCGCGATCTCGCCCGCCTGCGTGATGCCTTGGGCGCACTGCCCGAACTGCAGAACGCCATGGCCGAACTGGAAGCCCCTCACCTGGCGCGCCTGGCCGCCATTACCGGCACCTACCCGGAGCTTGCCAGCCTGTTGGAACGGGCGATCGTGGACAACCCACCGGCGGTCATCCGTGATGGCGGTGTGCTCAAGGCCGGCTATGACAACGAGCTGGATGACCTGCTGGCGATCAGCGAAAACGCCGGTCAGTTTCTCATCGACCTGGAAGCCCGTGAAAAAGCCCGTACCGGCCTGGCCAACCTCAAGGTCGGCTACAACCGCGTGCACGGTTATTTCATCGAGCTGCCCACCAAGCAGGCAGAACAGGCGCCGGGCGACTACATCCGCCGCCAGACGCTGAAAGGCGCCGAACGGTTCATCACCCCAGAGCTGAAAGCATTCGAGGACAAGGCGCTGTCGGCCAAGAGCCGGGCCCTGGCCCGCGAAAAGATGCTCTACGATGCCCTGCTGGAAACCCTCATCAGCCACCTTGCGCCGCTGCAGGACAGCGCCGCAGCCCTGGCCGAACTGGATGTGCTCAGCAACCTGGCCGAGCGCGCGTTGAACCTGGACCTGAACTGCCCACGCTTCGTCGACCACCCTTGCCTGCGCATCGAGCAGGGCCGTCACCCGGTGGTCGAGCAGGTGCTCACCACCCCGTTCGTGGCCAACGACCTGGGCCTGGACGATAACACACGCATGCTGGTGATCACCGGGCCGAACATGGGCGGTAAATCCACCTACATGCGCCAGACCGCGCTGATCGTGCTGCTGGCCCACATTGGCAGCTTTGTACCGGCAGCCAGCTGCGAACTGTCGCCGGTAGACCGGATCTTCACCCGCATCGGCTCCAGCGATGACCTGGCGGGCGGGCGCTCCACGTTCATGGTGGAGATGAGCGAAACGGCCAACATCCTGCATAACGCTACAGACCGCAGCCTGGTGCTGATGGACGAAGTCGGCCGCGGTACCAGCACGTTTGACGGCCTGTCGCTGGCCTGGGCAGCGGCCGAGCGCCTCGCGCGCCTGCGTGCCTATACGTTGTTCGCCACGCACTACTTCGAGCTGACGGTACTGCCCGACAGCGAGCCGCTGGTGGCCAACGTGCACCTCAATGCCACCGAGCACAATGAACGCATCGTGTTTCTGCACCATGTGCTGCCAGGGCCGGCCAGCCAGAGTTATGGCCTGGCGGTGGCGCAGTTGGCCGGGGTGCCAACTGCGGTCATCCAGCGCGCACGGGAGCACCTGGCACGCCTGGAAACCAACAGCCTGCCCCATGAACCGCCTGCTGTGCCGGGTCCGAAGGGCGCGCCACAGGTGCCGCACCAGAGCGACCTGTTCGCCAGCCTGCCCCACCCAGCCATCGAGAAGCTGGGCAAGCTGCAGCTGGATGACATGACCCCGCGTCAAGCTATCGAAATGCTATATCAACTAAAGAACCTGTTATAACGGCGTCCACTACAAGCTGGTAGAATCCGCCGCGGTTTGCTGGTGCTGCAGGTTATTAGCCTGGCCTGCAGCCATGTACCCGTAAACCGCGCGGCCCCAAGAGGAAGGGCCGCCGCCGTCGCCTGAGGAGAGAATTAGAAATGACCTTCGTCGTCACCGACAACTGCATCAAATGCAAATACACCGACTGCGTGGAAGTCTGTCCGGTGGACTGCTTCTACGAAGGCCCGAACTTCCTGGTCATTCACCCGGACGAGTGCATCGATTGCGCCCTGTGCGAGCCTGAATGCCCGGCGCAAGCCATCTTCTCGGAAGACGAAGTGCCTTCGGGCATGGAAAACTTCATTGAGCTGAATGCCGAGCTGGCAGAGATCTGGCCGAACATTACCGAGCGTAAGGACGCCCTGCCCGACGCAGAGGAATGGGATGGCAAGACCGGCAAGCTTGCCGATCTGCAACGCTAAGCAGCAGCGCAATACAAAAAGGCCCTTGCAGGGCCTTTTTTGCTTTCTAGCGGGCAAAAAAAGGGGCGGTTTGACCCGCCCACATTTTTTTCCGTAGTCCCTGCTTGTCCTGAACATCATCCTGATGAAATCGCTTCTTGCGATGTCCCTGGCTTTCTTCCTGAAGGCCTGTGCATGTCCGTGTGCACAGTTCGAATACTAGCGATTCGGCTGAGGGAGACAACCGGCAAACCTCTCACGATGTTGCCCTGGATACATTTCCTCACAGGCAAAAACATCATGTTTTTCAGTCACTTGTGAAAAAAGCCAGACTGAAAACGACAATGATTTACTCTCCCTCGCATACATGGCTTACGCGACGAGTAAGCAAACACTTACACGCCAAGCTGCAACCTGTAGGCGTTGAGCGACTCTGTTAGGGGTTGAGGAATATTCGAGTGATTACCTCACATACGAAAACGCCCCGGCATGCCGGGGCGTTTCAGGGGGTAAGGCAGCAGCTGCTTATCGGAACAACGACTCGCTGGACAAGCCGTTCTTCTCAAGGATTTCGCGCAGACGCTTCAGCCCTTCTACCTGGATCTGCCGAACGCGCTCACGGGTCAGGCCGATCTCCAGCCCGACATCCTCCAAGGTGCTGCTCTCGTGGCCGCGCAGGCCAAAACGACGCACTACCACCTCGCGCTGTTTATCGGTCAGCTCACCCAGCCACTGATCGATGCTCTGGGAAAGATCATCGTCCTGAAGCAGTTCGAAAGGATCGGTCGGGCGGTCGTCAGTGAGCGTATCGAGCAAGGTCTTGTCTGAGTCCGGCCCTAGCGAGACGTCGACTGACGATACCCGCTCGTTGAGACCGAGCATACGCTTGACCTCCGCAACAGGCTTCTCCAACAGGGTAGCGATTTCTTCCGGCGAAGGCTCATGATCCAGTTTCTGGGTGAGCTCACGGGCTGCACGCAAATAAACGTTCAGCTCCTTGACCACGTGGATGGGCAAGCGGATGGTGCGGGTTTGGTTCATGATCGCCCGCTCGATGGTCTGGCGAATCCACCATGTGGCGTAGGTGGAAAAGCGGAAACCACGCTCCGGGTCGAATTTCTCAACGGCACGGATCAACCCCAGGTTGCCCTCCTCGATCAGATCGAGCAACGACAAGCCACGGTTCACGTAACGGCGGGCAATTTTCACAACCAGGCGCAGGTTGCTTTCGATCATGCGTTTGCGGCCGGCGGGGTCGCCTTTTTGCGACAACCGCGCAAAATGCACCTCCTCTTCCGGCGACAACAGGGGCGAGAAGCCGATCTCGTTGAGGTACAGCTGGGTGGCATCGAGCGCCCGGCTGTAATCGATGTACTTGTGTTGTTTGAGCGAAGGGCCCGACTTGGCCCTGGTCCGAACCGAGGATACAGCAGGTTCGTCTGACACCACATCCGTTTCCAAAACGATACCCGTCTCCATGAGGAGGACGTCATCGTCGATGTCAAACTCCGGCGCTTCTTTACTGAGAGCCATTGTTATAGTCCTTTGCTGAGTTCGAACTCAGACTCAAGCGGCACCTGTATCCCTGGCAGCGCTGGAGCCTGTCCCCTCTACGTCACGGGAAACAGGCCGGTACAACGGTCAACGACGTGGCAGGAACTGGAGAGGATCGACGGGCTTGCCCTGGCGGCGAATCTCGAAATGCAGCTTCACCCTATCTGTGCCTGTGGACCCCATTTCAGCAATCGACTGCCCTGCCTTGACCTGCTGCCCCTCCCGAACCAACAGCCTGCGGTTGTGACCGTAGGCACTGACGTAGGTATCGCTGTGTTTGATGATGATCAACTCGCCGTAGCCCCTTAAACCACTCCCGGCGTAGACCACTGTACCACCCGACGCAGCAAAAACAGGCTGTCCCAAATCACCGGCGATATCAATGCCTTTATTCAAACTACCGTTTGAAGCAAATTTTCCAATCAGCACCCCATTGGCCGGCCATGTCCAGCCACCCACCGCACGTTCTGCAGCGGGCACCGTAGCCACCACAGGGGCAGTGGTCGTAGTAACGGTTTTGGTGGTGCTGGCAGGGGCCGCCGGCGAGGTGCCCACCGGACGACGAGTCACGGTGGTACGGCTGGAGGAAGACGGGCTGGCGACCACCGTTGTGCTGCCCGACGCACCCGTGCTGAAACGAATGGCCTGGCCGGGGCGTATGGTGTAGGGCGGTGCGATACCGTTGCGGGCGGCCAGCTCTTTGTAGTCCCAGCCATAGCGGAAAGCGATGGAAAACAGCGTGTCACCCGGTTTGACCACGTATTGCCCGGACGTCACCGTAGGCCGTTTGGGCGCAGCGCTGTTACGGTCGACCACCCGTGCGTTGTTGCTACCGCTGCTGGAGCACCCCACCAGCAGCGCGCCCAGGGCCATGGCGAGCACCACGAGCTTGAAAGCCGAGCTGTCCTTGCGCTGCCGAAAGACTGTGTGAACCACCCGCGCTCCCCTCATGGTGCCGAAATCTTCTTTGAACAAGAAATGCAATAGTATTGCAATTATAACGAAGCTCGCCGGCATTCCCAGGCAGATGCAACACGCTGCTGCAAAGGCCGATCATAGCCCGGCGCAACCTGTGCGTACCGCCTGATAGACAGGACGACGCGGCAAGAATTCGCTGCTGTTGTAAAAATAGCCCGCCGGCAAGGCCGGCGGCTCAGGCCACAGGCCCATTCAGCAACGGCACGAAACGCACCGCGCCCAGAACCCGGCGCGAGAAGCCATGTTCTTCACGCACGATCAGCATCAGTTGCTGAGCCTCGCCGGCAGGCCCCACAGGGATCACCATGCGCCCACCGGGTGCCAGCTGGTCCAGCAACGCCTGGGGCACTTCCGGCGCCACCGCCGTCACGATGATACCGTTGTAGGGCGCCAATGCCGGCCAGCCCTCACAGCCATCGCCCCAGCGGAACACCACGTTGCGCAGGCTCAACTCAACCAGACGCTCCTTGGCGCGATCCTGCAGCACCTTGATGCGCTCAACCGAGAAAACCCGCTCCACCAATTGCGCCAGCACGGCGGTCTGGTAACCCGAGCCGGTGCCGATCTCCAGCACCTTGTCCAACGGCCCGGCTTCGAGCAGCAACTCGCTCATGTGCGCGACCATGAACGGTTGCGAGATGGTCTGGTTGTGCCCGATCGGCAGCGCGGTGTCTTCATAGGCCCGGTGGGCCAGGGCCTCGTCGACGAACAGGTGACGGGGCGTGCGGCGGATCACATCCAGCACCTGGGTGTTCGATACACCCTCTTCGCACAGGCGCTGGATAAGCCGCTCCCGGGTGCGCTGGGAGGTCATGCCGATACCGCGACGCAGCATATCGTCCTCGCGCATCAAAGCAGCCCCTCCAGCCAGCCATCGAGCTGCTCGAAGGCATCACTGAAGGTGCGGTCCAACTGCAACGGCGTTATTGACACATACCCCTGCATGACCGCATGGAAGTCGGTACCCGGGCCGCCATCCTCGGCGTCACCGGCCACGGCTATCCAGTAACCTTCCTTGCCGCGCGGGTTGACCACCTTGGTGGGTGCCGCCGCACGGGCCCTGTGCCCCAAACGGGTCAGCTGGATGCCGCGGATGCGCTCCAGCGGCAGGTTAGGGATGTTGACGTTGAGCACGGTACGCGGTGGCAACACCAGGCGCGACTGTGCCTCTACCAAACGACGGGCGATGTGCGCGGCAGCCGGCAAATTGTCGGGCTGGCGAGACAGCAGCGAGAAAGCAAGCGATGTGCCACCCAGGAAACGCCCCTCGAGCGCCGCTGCGACCGTGCCGGAGTACAGCACGTCATCGCCCAGGTTGGCGCCCAGGTTGATGCCTGACACCACCATGTCGGGCGTTTGCGGCAACAGGCCGTTGAGCCCCAGGTGCACACAGTCGGTGGGCGTGCCATTGAGGCTGATGAAGCCATTGGCCAGGGTCACGGGATGCAGCGGGCGGTCCAGCGTCAGCGAACTGCCGGCGCCGCTCTTGTCCTGGTCAGGGGCGATTACCGTGCACTCGGCGTAATCCGCCAGCGCAGCGTGCAGCGCGGCGATGCCGGGTGCAGTAACACCATCGTCGTTCGAAATCAGAATACGCATGGGCTGTCCGTCTGCCCTGCCGGCACCAGATCCACGACTTCGCGCACTACTACGGTGGCGAAGCATCCGGCCGGAAGGACGAATTCCAGTTGCAGGATATCAGGCTCGGGATAATGCCACGTCAGGCCGCCAATAGGGAGCCGCATGATGCGCCGTTCGTGATCCATGCCCGCCTGCGACAACCAGTGGCAGAGTGCTGGCTGACGCGCGGCGATGGCATTTTCCAGGTCTGCGCAGGCGCCAGCAGCGGGTGACGCGCCTTCGCCCCACAACGGGCCGGTGGGGTGCAGGTCGAGCACCGCCAGCCGTGGGTCACTGCATTCGGCCTCACCCGCCGGGAAGAAACTGCGGCTGTCGGTGAAGGCCAGCAAATCGCCGACCTGCGCCTGGTCCCAGTTGCCTTGGGCCACGCGCGCAGCCAGCGCCTGGTTGAACAGGTAGCTGCGCCCGGCCGAGAGCAACCGCGAGCGCACGTTGCGCTGCTCGGGCAGGGCCTTGCGTGCCGCCCACTCGAGGGCATCATGCACATTGCCACCACCGTGGCCAAAGCGCTGGGTACCGAAGTAGTTGGGCACCCCTTGCTGCTTGAGCAGCGCCAAACGCGCATCGATGGCCTGGTGATCTGCCTTGAGGGCCGTGAGGCGCAAGGTGAAACCGTTGGCGGAGTGGGCGCCACGCTGCAACTTGCGCTGGTGGCGCGCCTGCTTGAGCACGCGCAGGCTGGCATCTTCGGCCCGCGACAGGTCCGGGTCGGCCTTGCCAGGCAAGTGCAGGCTGAACCACTGGCGGGTCAGCGCCTGGCGGTCCTTGAGCCCGGCGTAGCTGATAGCACGCGCTGGCACACCCGCAGCACGGGCCAGGCGGCGAGCCGCCTCCTCGGTGTTGAGGTCGCGCTTTTCCACCCATAGCCACAGGTGTTCGCCCTGCCCGGACAACGGAATATCCAGTACCTCATCCACCTGGAAGTCTTCAGCTACCGCCTTGAGTACGGCGCTGCCCAGGGGTTCGCCCGATGCGCGCGGGCCCAGCAGTTCCTGTTCGGTCATGCTGGCAGCAGCAGGGCAACCGAATGCACGGCGATCCCCTCCTCGCGGCCTGCGAAGCCCAGTTTTTCGGTGGTAGTGGCCTTGACGTTGACCTGATCGAGGCCAACCTGCAGGTCGTCGGCTAGCAGTTGGCGCATGGTGTCGATATGCGGCGCCATCTTGGGCGCCTGGGCGACGATGGTGGCATCCACGTTGCCCACCTTCCAGCCCTTGGCCTGGACCACACTCAGCACATGGCGCAGCAGCACACGGCTGTCCGCGCCCTTGAACTGCGGGTCAGTGTCGGGGAAGTGCTTGCCGATATCGCCCAGGGCCGCAGCACCGAGCAGCGCATCACTCACGGCGTGCAGCAGCACGTCGCCATCAGAGTGGGCCAGAAGGCCGTATTTGTGGGGGATACGCACCCCGCCCAGGGTAATGAAATCACCGTCGCAGAAACGGTGCACATCGTAGCCGTGGCCAATACGCATAGAAAAACGCCCTGAATGAGTCAGGGCGTGATTCTACCTGTATTTGCAGGCTAGCGCCCCAATGCCGCGGCGTGATGGCGCAGGTGGTCCTCGATGAAACTGGCAATGAAGTAATAACTGTGGTCATAGCCAGGTTGCAGGCGCAAGGTCAGGTCGTGACCGCCTTTGCGCGCAGCCTGCTCAAGTGCTTCAGGCTTGAGCTGCTGTTCCAGGAAGTCATCGCGGTCGCCCTGATCCACCAGCAACGGTGGGCACTGCCCGGCCGGGGTTTCGGCCAGCAGCACGCTGGCGTCCCACTCGCGCCAGCGGGCGCGGTCTTCACCCAGGTAGCGGCTGAACGCCTTCTCGCCCCATGGGCAATCCATGGGGTTGCTGATGGGTGAAAACGCCGATACCGCGCGATACCGCCCCGGGTTGCGCAAGGCGCATACCAGCGCGCCGTGCCCGCCCATGGAATGGCCACTGATGCTGCGCTCCCCCGACGCGGGGAAGTGTGCCTCGATCAGCGCGGGCAACTCCTGCACCACATAGTCATGCATGCGGTAGTGCTGGGCCCAGGGTTGCTGGGTAGCATTCAGGTAGAACCCGGCGCCCAGGCCGAAGTCCCAGGCACCGTCGGGGTCGCCCGGTACCTGCTCGCCACGCGGGCTGGTATCGGGCGCCACAATGATCAACCCGAGCTCCGCAGCCAGGCGCTGGGCACCGGCCTTCTGCATGAAGTTCTCGTCGGTGCAGGTCAGGCCGCTGAGCCAGTACAGCACCGGCAGCTTGGCGCCCTGCTCCGCTTGTGGCGGCAGGTACACAGCGAACACCATGTCGCAGCCCAGCACCTTGGAGTGATGCCGGTAACGCTTGTGCCAGCCGCCGAAGCTTTTCTGGCAGGAGATGTTGTCCAGGCTCATGGCAAACCTCAGAAGTGAATGACGCTGCGAATGCTCTTGCCTTCATGCATCAGGTCGAACGCCTTGTTGATGTCTTCCAGGCCCATGGTATGGGTAATGAAGGTGTCCAGCGGAATCTCGCCGTTCTGCGACATCTCGACGTAGCTTGGCAGCTCACTGCGCCCGCGTACCCCACCGAACGCCGAACCGCGCCATACCCGGCCGGTAACCAGCTGGAACGGACGGGTGGCAATTTCCTGCCCGGCGCCGGCGACACCGATGATCACCGATTCCCCCCAGCCCTTGTGGCAGCACTCCAGCGCCGCACGCATCAGCTGGACATTACCGATGCACTCGAAGGAGAAGTCCACGCCGCCGTCGGTGAGGTCGACAATGACTTCCTGGATCGGGCGGTCGTACTCCTTCGGGTTGATGCAATCGGTAGCACCCAACTGGCGAGCGATCTCGAACTTGGCCGGGTTGATGTCGATGGCGATGATGCGCGAGGCCTTGGCCTTGACCGCGCCGATGATCGCCGACAGGCCGATACCGCCCAGGCCGAAGACCGCGACGGTGTCACCCGGCTTGACCTTGGCGGTGTTCAACACCGCGCCGATGCCGGTGGTAACGCCACAGCCCAGCAGGCAGACCTTCTCCAGCGGGGCTTCTTTCTGGATCTTGGCCACGGAGATTTCCGGCAGCACGGTGTACTCGGAGAAGGTCGAGGTGCCCATGTAGTGGAACAGTTGCTGGCCCTTGTACGAAAAACGCGTGGTGCCGTCTGGCATCAGGCCCTTGCCCTGGGTGGCGCGGATGGCCTGGCACAGGTTGGTCTTGCCCGACAGGCAGAACTTGCACTTGCCGCATTCAGGGGTGTACAGCGGGATCACGTGGTCACCAACGGCAACCGAGGTGACGCCCTCGCCTACCGCTTCGACGATTGCGCCACCTTCATGGCCCAGAATCGACGGGAAGATGCCTTCCGGGTCGGCGCCCGACAATGTGTAGGCGTCGGTATGGCAGACGCCGCTGGCGACAACGCGCAGCAGCACTTCCCCGGCCTTGGGCATGGCCACGTCCACTTCGACGATTTCCAACGGTTTCTTGGCTTCGAAGGCTACGGCAGCGCGGGACTTGATCATCAAAGGTCTCCATACAGGTGTTGAACAATGGCCTGCAGTGTAATTCACCTTGATTTGATGAATAATCAGCCCCAGCTCAAAACATTATTGCTGCACAGGGACAATCGATGCTTAACCGTTGGGAAGGCATAGACGAATTCGTCGCAGTGGCCGAGTCTGGCCAGTTCACCGCGGCGGCCGAACGCCTGGGGGTTTCGTCGTCCCACGTGAGCCGCCAGATCGCCCGCCTTGAAGAGCGGGTCCAAACACGCCTGCTGTACCGCAGTACCCGCCGTGTGACGCTGACCGAGGCGGGGCAGACCTTTTTGCAGCATTGCCAGCGCCTGCAAGACGGCCGCGAGGAAGCGCTGCGCGCCATGGGCGACCTGGCCAGCGAGCCCAAAGGGCTGCTGCGCATGACCTGCGCGGTGGCGTATGGCGAACGGTTCATCGTGCCGCTGGTGACGCGTTTCATGGCCCTGTACCCGCAGTTGCGGGTGGACGTGGAGCTGAGCAACCACACCCTCGACCTGGTGCATCACGGCATGGACCTGGCGATAAGACTGGGCCGCCTGGCCGATTCTCGCCTGGTGGCCACGCGCCTGGCGCCACGACGCATGTACCTGTGTGCCTCACCCGCCTACCTTGAACGCTATGGCAGGCCACACAGCGTGTCCGAGCTCGCCCGCCACAACTGCCTGATCGGCAGCTCGGACGTGTGGGCGCTGCAGCTGGAAGGGCGCGAGCTCAGCCAACGGGTGCAGGGCAATTGGCGCTGCAACAGCGGGCAGGCAGTGCTGGATGCTGCGCTGCAGGGGATCGGGTTGTGCCAGTTGCCGGATTACTACGTGCTGGAGCACCTGAACACTGGGGCGCTGGTGTCACTGCTGGAAGCACACCAGCCGCCGAACACGGCAGTGTGGGCGCTGTATCCACAGCAACGGCACCTGTCGCCGAAGGTGCGGCGGTTGGTGGATTACCTGAAGCAAGGGTTGACCGGGTTGCCGGAGTATCGTTTCGGCTGAAGGGGTGTGCTGCTTAATACCGGCCTCTTCGCGGGTGAATCGGATCGCCGCACCGCCGCTCCCACAGATACTTCACGGATTTCAGACCCAGTGGAGACCCTGTGGGAGCGGCGGTGCGGCGATCCGATTTACCCGCGAAGAGGCCGGTACAGGAGAGCGACCATCAGCGCCTACCCGCCCAGCGCTGGCGCAACCATTCCAGGTCTTCGGGGCGCGTGACCTTGATGTTGTCACTGCGCCCTTCGACCAGCCTCGGCGCCTGGCCGGACCACTCGATGGCCGAGGCTTCATCGGTTACTACCACATCAGACACCAGGCACTCGGCCAACGCCCGGTGCAATGCTCCAAGGCGGAACATCTGCGGCGTGTAAGCCTGCCAGATGGTGCTACGGTCCACGGTAGCGCTCACCCGGCCATTGCTGTCGGCACGCTTGAGGGTGTCGCGCGCCGGCACCGCCAGCAGCCCCCCCACCGGGTCGTCTGCCAGTGCCGCCAACAGCTTGTCCAGGTCGCTGCGCGCCAGGTTAGGCCGCGCCGCATCGTGCACCAGCACCCAATCTTCGTCACACGCGCCCTGGGCATGCAGCAGCAACAAAGCATTTAGCACCGACTCCGCACGCTCACGGCCGCCATCCGCGCGCCGTATGCGCGCGTCATTGGCACACGGCAGGCCGGGCCAATAGGGGTCATCTTCGGCAACACTCACCACTACCCCGCTTAACGTGGGGTGGCCCAGGAAACAGTCGAGGCTGTGCTCAAGAATAGTCTTGCCGGCCAGCTCAAGGTATTGCTTGGGGCGGTCGGCAGCCATGCGGGCACCCACGCCGGCAGCAGGGATCACGGCCCAGAAGGCCGGTAGATGCGCGTTCATTTCTGCGGCAACTGGAAGAGGGTCTCGCCCTCCTTGACCATTCCCAATTCATGACGAGCCCGTTCTTCGACGGTCTCCATGCCCTTCTTCAGTTCCAGCACTTCGGCATCGAGCACGCGGTTACGCTCAAGCAGGCGCTCGTTTTCGGCGTGCTGCTCTTCGATCTGCTGCTTGAGCTCGGCCACCTGCGCCAGGCTGCCATTGCCCACCCACAAGCGGTACTGCAGGCCACCCAGCAGCAAAAGCAGGACCAGGAACAACCAATAAGGACTGCGCATCAAGATATCCAGGTTGAAAGACCCTGTCGGTTCAGGGGCTCAGATAGCACAAAGCCTGGCCGAGGCCAGGCTTCGTAAACAGAAACCCGTGGGCTACAGGCACATTCAGTACGCGAGTGCCTGCAGCGGCGGCTGCTGCCTTTTTACCATCTCTTGCTTAGGCGCGAAACTCGGCACGACCACGGTATACCGCCTTGGCACCCAGTTGCTCTTCGATGCGCAGCAGCTGGTTGTACTTCGAGACGCGGTCGGAGCGGCACAGCGAGCCAGTCTTGATCTGACCTGCAGCGGTACCCACGGCCAGGTCGGCGATGGTGGAGTCTTCGGTTTCGCCGGAGCGGTGCGAGATGACTGCGGTGTAGCCTGCAGCCTTGGCCATCTGGATGGCTTCCAGGGTCTCGGTCAGCGAGCCGATCTGGTTGAACTTGATCAGGATCGAGTTACCGATACCCTTCTCGATACCTTCCTTGAGGATCTTGGTGTTGGTCACGAACAGGTCGTCGCCCACCAACTGCACTTTGCTGCCGATCTTGTCGGTGAGGATCTTCCAGCCCGCCCAGTCCGATTCGTCCAGGCCATCTTCGATGGAGATGATCGGGAAGCGCTCGGTCAGGCCCTTGAGGTACTCGGCAAAGCCTTCGGCGTCGAACGACTTGCCTTCGCCCGACAGGTTGTACTTGCCGTCTTCGTAGAATTCGGAAGCTGCACAGTCCAGGGCCAGGGTCACATCGGTACCCAGCTTGTAGCCGGCTTTTTCGACAGCTTCAGCGATGGCACCCAAGGCATCTTCGTTGGACGCCAAGTTAGGCGCGAAACCACCTTCATCACCCACGGCGGTGTTCAGGCCACGTGCCTTGAGCACGGCCTTGAGGTGGTGGAAGATCTCGGTGCCCATGCGCAGGCCGTCGGAGAAGGTCTTGGCGCCAACCGGCTGGACCATGAACTCCTGGATGTCGACGTTGTTGTCGGCATGCTCGCCGCCGTTGATGATGTTCATCATCGGCACCGGCATGGAGTACTGGCCTGGGGTGCCGTTGAGGTTGGCAATGTGCGCGTACAGCGGCAGGTCCTGGTCCTGGGCGGCAGCCTTGGCGGCAGCCAGCGACACGGCGAGGATGGCGTTGGCGCCCAGCTTGGCCTTGTTCTCGGTGCCGTCGAGTTCGATCATGGCATGGTCCAGGGCCTTCTGGTCGGAAGGGTCCTTGCCCAGCAGCAGCTCGCGAATCGGGCCGTTGATGTTGGCGACAGCCTTCAACACACCTTTACCCAGGTAACGGCTCTTGTCGCCATCACGCAGCTCCAGCGCTTCGCGCGAGCCGGTGGAAGCACCGGACGGCGCACAGGCGCTGCCGATGATGCCGTTGTCGAGCAGTACATCGGCTTCCACGGTGGGGTTGCCACGCGAATCGAGAACTTCACGACCTTTGATGTCGACGATTTTTGCCATTGTTGTAAGCACTCCAGAATTGACGAAAACAACGCAGCTTAGGGAATTCTTGCCGTTCGCCGGGAGGGTTTGCGATGGCAGGCCCGGCGAAGGGAGCCCCTGACCGAATGGTCAGGGGTAGGTCGGGCGCTACTTTACCCGAGAAACGCGCTTTACGCGGTTTCTACCGTCGGAAAACTTTTCACCAGGTCGTCCAGTTGCTTGAGCTGGGCCAGGAATGGCTCCAGCTTGTCCAGGCGCAGGGCACAGGGGCCGTCGCACTTGGCGTTGTCCGGGTCCGGGTGGGCTTCGAGGAACAGGCCCGCCAGGCCCTGGCTCATCCCGGCCTTGGCCAGGTCGGTGACCTGGGCGCGGCGCCCGCCTGCGGAATCGGCGCGGCCACCCGGCATCTGCAGGGCGTGGGTCACGTCGAAGAACACCGGGTACTGGAACTGCTTCATGATGCCGAAGCCGAGCATGTCCACGACCAGGTTGTTGTAGCCGAAGCTCGAACCACGCTCGCAGAGGATCAACTGATCGTTACCGGCTTCTTCGCATTTGGCCAGGATGTGTTTCATTTCCTGAGGCGCGAGGAACTGGGCCTTCTTGATGTTGATCACTGCGCCACTGCGGGCCATGGCCACCACCAGGTCGGTCTGGCGCGACAGGAAGGCAGGCAACTGGATGATGTCGCAAACCTGGGCCACCGGCTCGGCCTGGTAGGGCTCATGCACATCGGTAATCACCGGCACATTGAAGGTGCGCTTGATCTCTTCGAAGATCTTCAGCCCTTCTTCCATGCCAGGCCCACGGTAAGAACTGACCGAGGACCGGTTGGCCTTGTCGAAGCTCGCCTTGAACACATAGGGGATACCGAGCTTGTCGGTAACCCGTACATATTCTTCGCACACCTTCATGGCCAGGTCGCGGGATTCCAGCACGTTCATACCGCCAAACAGCACAAACGGCTTGTCGTTGGCGATCTCGATGTTACCTACGCGGATGATCTTCTGGGTCATGGGTCAGGCCTTGTTCTTCTGGGCGAGGGCCGCCTTCACGAAGCCACTGAACAGCGGGTGGCCGTCACGCGGGGTGGAGGTGAATTCCGGATGGAACTGGCAGGCAACGAACCATGGGTGATCCTTGGATTCAACCACTTCCACCAGTGCACCGTCTTCGGAACGGCCGGATACCACTAGGCCAGCATCGACCAGTTGCGGCAGCAGGTTGTTGTTCACTTCATAGCGGTGGCGGTGACGCTCGGTGATCACGTCCTTGCCGTAGCAGTCGTGCACGTTGGAGCCGGCTGCCAGTTGGCAGTCCTGTGCACCCAGGCGCATGGTGCCGCCCAGGTCGGACGCTTCGCTGCGGGTTTCGACCGCGCCGGTGGCATCAGCCCACTCGGTGATCAGGCCCACGACCGGGTGGCCGCTGTTGCGGTCGAACTCGGTGGAGTTGGCGTCTTTCCAACCCATCACATTACGGGCGAACTCGATCACGGCCACCTGCATGCCCAGGCAGATGCCCAGGTACGGTACCTTGTTCTCACGGGCGTACTGCACCGCGGTGATCTTGCCTTCCACGCCGCGCAGGCCGAAACCGCCCGGCACCAGGATGGCATCGGCGCCTTCGAGCAGGCTGGTGCCCTGGTTCTCGATGTCCTCGGAGTCGATGTAGCGCAGGTTGACCTTGGTGCGGTTGGTGATGCCGGCGTGGCTCATCGCTTCGATCAGCGACTTGTACGCATCCAGCAGCTCCATGTACTTGCCGACCATGGCGATGGTGACTTCATGCTCAGGGTTGAGCTTGGCGTCCACCACCTTGTCCCACTCGGACAGGTCGGCACCGTTGCACTGCAGGCCGAAACGCTCGACGACGAAATCGTCCAGGCCCTGGGCATGCAGCACGCCTGGGATCTTGTAGATGGTGTCGACGTCTTCCAGCGAGATGACCGCACGCTCTTCAACGTTGGTGAACAGGGCGATCTTGCGGCGCGACGAGGCATCGACCGGGTGGTCGGAGCGGCAGATCAGTACATCGGGCTGCAGGCCGATGGAGCGCAGTTCCTTCACCGAGTGCTGGGTCGGTTTGGTCTTGGTCTCGCCCGCGGTGGCGATGTACGGCACCAGGGTAAGGTGCATCAGCATGGCGCGCTTGGAGCCGACTTCGACGCGCAGCTGGCGGATGGCCTCAAGGAACGGTTGCGACTCGATATCGCCCACGGTACCGCCGATTTCCACCAGGGCCACGTCAGCATCGCCGGCACCCTTGATGATGCGACGCTTGATTTCGTCGGTAATGTGCGGAATGACCTGAATGGTGGCACCCAGGTAGTCACCACGGCGCTCCTTGCGCAGCACGTGCTCGTAGATACGGCCCGTGGTGAAGTTGTTGTTCTGGGTCATGGTCGTGCGGATGAACCGCTCGTAGTGGCCCAGGTCCAGGTCGGTTTCGGCGCCGTCCTGGGTGACGAATACTTCACCGTGCTGGAACGGGCTCATGGTGCCTGGGTCGACGTTGATGTACGGATCCAGCTTGAGCATGGTGACCTTCAGGCCCCGCGCTTCCAGGATGGCCGCCAGGGAAGCCGAGGCAATGCCTTTCCCCAATGAAGAAACAACACCGCCCGTGACGAATATGTAGCGCGTCATGAAAAACCCTAGAAGTCTGCGTTAAGGCGGCCAGCGCCGCCGGAGAAAGCGAAGGAAGGCCGAAGCCTCCGATCACCTGCGTCAATCACAGTGCATCTCGAAAAACTGCCGCGTCTGTACAGACCAGGGGTATCCCCGGCATGGAGCTCGCTCGTCATTTCTCAGAATCAGCCCAGCAAAAAACTGCTTGGTAATCGGCAACCCCTGTGTTTTCGCGGAACCCACAGAAGCTGTATCAAGAAGGGAGGGTAGTCTACCCGAATGTACCCATCAGCTCAAACCTTGCGCGCTGCTCGGCAGTACCCAGTGCAGCCGGCAATCGCCCCGCCCCAGGCCTGGCAGGTTGGCGACCGCCAGCAGCTGCTCGCCCTGGTACAGCAACGGCAGGCGTGCGCGCAGGAAGTGCGGCACTTGCAGCTCGTTGAGCAGGCGCTTGAGGTCACGCCGCCCCCGCCCGGGCACGTCCAGCACTTCGCCACCTTGGCGGTAGGCAATGCGCAGGCCTGCCAGCGCAGCTGCGCCAACAAGTCGCACGCAGCCGTTACCAGTCAACGCCAGAGGCGCCCCGGCATCGGCCCAGTTCAGGCCGCCTGCAGGCTGTCGCAACCAATCACCACTCAGCCACCAGATACGCCCTTGACTGCGCAGCACCTGCCCATCGGCAAGCCGCCACACGGGCTGGGCATCGGCTGCTGCGTCGCGCAAATCTGCCCACCCGGCCCAATGACGTGTATCGGGCAGTCGGGTACGGCTGCTGAGCCAGTATTCCAAGGCGTTACGCTGCCGCGCGGGCGACAGCGCCCCCAGGCTGGCCAGCGCCAGCGAGTCCAGCCCTGGCCAGGTGCCCGGTGCGCCTTGCGCGGCCAATGCCAGGTCGGCCCGGGCCAGCTCTTCGAGCAAGCCCAAGGCTTCGCCCAGGTGCTCGGCGGCGCGGGCGAGGCTCTGGCCGGCCTGGGGCCAGCGCCGCTCAAGCACCGGTACCACTTCAGCACGCAAGTAGTTGCGAGCGTACTGGAGATCGCTGTTGGAAGGGTCTTCAACCCAGGCCAGGCCATGCGCCTGGGCATAGCCTTGCAGCTGTTCCCGGGGGCAGCCCAGCAGCGGCCTGACCAGCGCCCCCTGCCCCAGCGCGCGCTGTTTGGGCATGGCCGCCAGCCCCCGCAGGCCTGCGCCGCGCAACAGCCGAAACAGCACGGTCTCGGCCTGGTCATCCAGGTGCTGCCCGGTGAACAGGATGTCACCCTGCCCCATAAGCGATTCAAAGGCAGCGTAACGGGCATCGCGGGCGGCTTGTTCCAGGCTGGCGCCGCGCACGACGTCGACGTGAATAACGCGCAGTTCTACACCGAGGTGGTCGCAGATGCGCTGGCAATGGGCAGGCCAGGCATCGGCAGCAGCCTGCAGGCCATGATGAACGTGAACGGCGCACAACGGTGGGCACGAATGGTGACGGGCGTAAGCCGCCAGGCAGTGCAGAAGGACGGTGGAATCCAGACCACCCGAGAAGGCGATGTACCAGCGAGGGGCGGTTACCCAGGGGGTTGGGTCGATCATCAGGGCCTCTGAAACCATTCGCGGGTGAACCCGCCCCTACAGGCAATACCTGTCTGTAGAGGCGGGTTCACCCGCGATAACCGGCAACGCCGGTGCCATTACCTGACAGCCGGAAAAATCAGACGCCGTAGCTCATCAAGCGGTCATAGCGACGCGCCAGCAGCGCGTCGTGGTCGAGCTTGCCCAGCATGTCCAACTGCTGTACCAGGTCGGCACGGATGCTTTCAGACATGGCAGCCGGGTCGCGGTGGGCGCCGCCCAGCGGCTCGTCGATGACCTTGTCGACGATGTTCAGGCTTTTCAGGCGCTCGGCGGTGATGCCCATGGCCTCCGCCGCGTCAGCCGCTTTGTCAGCGGTCTTCCACAGAATGGAGGCGCAGCCTTCAGGCGAGATCACCGAATAGGTGGAGTACTGCAGCATGTTCAGCTGGTCGCACACACCAATGGCCAGCGCGCCGCCGGAACCACCCTCACCGATCACGGTGGCGATGATCGGGGTTTTCAGGCGGGCCATCACGCGCAGGTTCCAGGCGATGGCTTCGCTCTGGTTGCGCTCTTCGGCGTCGATGCCCGGGTAGGCACCCGGGGTATCGATGAAGGTCAGGATCGGCATGCGGAAGCGCTCGGCCATTTCCATCAGGCGGCAGGCCTTGCGGTAGCCCTCG
The DNA here is from genome assembly GCF_016647865.1 of Pseudomonas sp. S60. Lineage (NCBI taxonomy): Bacteria > Pseudomonadati > Pseudomonadota > Gammaproteobacteria > Pseudomonadales > Pseudomonadaceae > Pseudomonas > Pseudomonas sp. S60. The sequence goes on from NZ_JACVVH010000002.1 coordinate 31,341, forward strand.
GGGCGTGGCATGCCGAAGTTGCGGCGCACCTTCTCGCGCACTTCGCGGCCTTTCTGATGGCCGATGACCATCACGGGTTTGCCGTCCAGGCGCGCAGTACCGCCAACGATGGCAGCATCGTCGGAGAAATGGCGGTCGCCGTGCAGTTCTTCGAACTCGGTGAAGATGTGTTCCAGGTAGTCCAGGGTGTAGGGACGACGTGGGTGACGGGCCAGGCGAGCGATCTGCCAGCTGGTGAGGTTGCCGAAGATGCTTTCGGTCAGGGTATTGCTCTTGTCTTGCAGACGGGCAATTTCATCGCTGATATTCAGCGAATTGTCGTTGCCTACCAGGCGCAGGCCTTCGATCTTGGCTTGCAGGTCGGCAATCGGCTGTTCGAAATCGAGGAAATTCGGGTTCATAGTCATCCGTCTTGGGTCTACGGCCAGGCGGCCGGCCGGTTGATCCGTTTGGCGCCATACCTTAAGGGATCAGGCGCATTCAGGTCGAGATTAAATTTGGTCGGTTCAACGATATTGCAGAAAGACGTTCTCACGCCCGAACTGGTCACGCAGTGTCTGAATCAGCCCATCGGCCGGGTCGATTGCCCACTGCTCGCCAAACTGCAGCATGGCCTTGGCGTCACTGCCGGTGTACTCCAGGGTGATCGGGCAGGCACCCCGGTGGCGGGTGATCAGCTCGCCCAGCCATTTCAGCCGGTCGCCCTTGAGCGCCTCGTGCGCCACTTTCAGGCGCAGGCTCTCGGCCAGTTTGGTACGGGCGTCTTCCAGGGTCATGACCTGCTTCACCCGCAGGCGCAAGCCGCCCGAGAAGTCATCGTTGCTGACCTCCCCTTCCACCACCACCATGGCGTCGGTCTGCAGCAGGGACTGGGCGGTGATGTAGGCATCGGCAAACAGGGATGCCTCGATGCGCCCGGAACGGTCATCCAGGGTCACGAAGCCCATCTTGTCGCCCTTCTTGTTCTTCATCACCCGCAGGGCAATGATCATGCCCGCGATGGTCTGGGTATCGCGCGAAGGCTTGAGGTCAATGATGCGCTGGCGCGCAAAACGACGGATCTCGGCTTCATACTCGTCGATCGGGTGGCCGGTCAGGTACAGCCCAAGGGTGTCCTTCTCGCCTTTGAGCCGCTCCTTGAGTGTGAGGGGCCGCGCCTTGCGGTGGTTGGCATAGACGTCGGCATCCACCGCATCGAACATGCCACCGAACAGGTCGATGTGACCACTGTCTGCCGTGCGGGCAGTTTGCTCGGCGGCTTTGATCGCTTCGCCCAGCGCCCCCAGCAGGATTGCCCGGTTGATGTCGATGTGGGCGTGGTAGGCCTTGATCTCATCGTGGAAGTGCGGGCCAAGCCGGTCGAGGGCGCCACTGCGCACCAGGGCATCGAGGGTGCGCTTGTTGACGCGCTTGAGGTCGATGCGCTCGCAGAAATCGAACAGGTCCTTGAACGGGCCACCTTCGGCACGTGCCTCGACGATTGCCTCCACCGGCCCTTCGCCCACCCCCTTGATCGCACCCAGGCCATAAACGATGCGCCCATCATTGTTGACGGTGAACTTGAAGTCGGAGAAGTTCACGTCCGGGGCGTCCAGACGCAGCTTCATGCTGCGCACTTCCTCCACCAGCACCACCACCTTGTCGGTGTTGTGCATGTCCGCAGACAATACCGCGGCCATGAACGCAGCCGGGTGGTGGGTTTTCAGCCAGGCAGTCTGGTAAGACACCAGCCCGTAGGCGGCGGAGTGAGACTTGTTGAAGCCGTAACCGGCAAATTTCTCTACCAGGTCGAAGATGTTACCCGCAAGCTCGCCATCAATGCCGTTATTGGCACACCCCTCGATGAACCCGCCGCGCTGCTTGGCCATCTCCTCGGGTTTTTTCTTACCCATCGCCCGGCGCAGCATGTCAGCGCCGCCCAGGGTATAGCCAGCCATCACCTGGGCGATCTGCATCACCTGCTCTTGATACAGGATAATGCCATAGGTGGGCGCCAGCACCGGCTGCAGGCCATCGTACTGGTAGTCAGGGTGCGGGTAGGCCAGCTCGGCACGGCCGTGCTTACGGTTGATGAAGTCATCCACCATGCCCGATTGCAGCGGGCCCGGGCGGAACAGCGCCACCAGTGCGATGAGGTCTTCCAGGCAGTCGGGCTTGAGCTTCTTGATCAGCTCCTTCATGCCCCGGGACTCAAGCTGGAACACCGCCGTGGTTTCGGCTTTTTGCAGCAGCTCGTAGGTCTTGCGGTCATCCAGCGGGATGAAGTCGATGTTCAGATCCGGCAGGTTTTTCTTGGCCTGCTCGCGGTTGATGATCTCCATCGCCCACTTGATGATGGTCAGCGTACGCAGGCCGAGGAAGTCGAACTTCACCAGGCCGGCCGCCTCGACGTCGTCCTTGTCGAACTGGGTGACCAGGCCGCCGCCTTCTTCATCACAGGCGATGGGCGAGAAGTCGGTGAGCTTGGTCGGCGCGATCACCACGCCCCCGGCGTGCTTGCCGGTACCGCGGGTGACGCCTTCGAGCTTCAGCGCCATGTCCCAGATTTCGCGGGCGTCTTCGTCCCCCTTGAGGAAATCGCGCAGGATCTCTTCCTGCTCGTAAGCCTTTTCCAGGGTCATGCCCACTTCGAACGGGATCATCTTCGACAGGCGGTCGGCCAGGCCATAAGACTTGCCCTGCACCCGCGCCACATCCCGCACCACGGCCTTGGCCGCCATGGTGCCGAAGGTGATGATCTGGCTGACCGCGTTGCGGCCATAGGCTTCGGCCACATAGTCGATCACCCGGTCGCGGCCGTCCATGCAGAAGTCGACGTCGAAGTCGGGCATGGAGATACGTTCAGGGTTGAGGAAGCGCTCGAACAGCAGGTCGTAGGCCAGCGGGTCCAGGTCGGTGATCTTCAGTACGTAGGCCACCAGCGAACCCGCACCCGAACCCCGGCCGGGGCCCACAGGCACGCCGTTGTTCTTGGCCCACTTGATGAAGTCCATCACGATCAGGAAGTAACCGGGGAAGCCCATCTGGATGATGATATCCAGTTCGAACTTCAGGCGGTCCAGGTAGACCTGGCGCTTCTCTTCGTAGTCCGGCGTGGTGTCCTTCGGCCACAACACTGCCAGGCGCTCTTCGAGGCCCTCGTGGGACACGTGGCGCAGGTAATCGTCGATGCCCATGCCGTTGGGCGTCGGGAAGTCAGGTAGGAAATACTTGCCCAGTTGCACCTGGATATTGCAGCGCTTGGCGATTTCCACGGTGTTGGCGATGGCGTCCGGCAGGTCGCTGAACAGCGCCGCCATTTCGTCGGCCGACTTCAGGTACTGCTGGTCGCTGTACAGCCGAGGACGACGCGGGTCGTCCAGGGTCCAGCCTTCACCGATACACACCCGGGTTTCGTGGGCATCGAAGTCGGACTGCTTGATGAACCTCACATCGTTGGTGGCAACCAGCGGCGCGCCCAGCCGGTCGGCAAGGGCCACGGCAGCATGCACGTACTCTTCGTCGCGAGGCCGGTTGGTACGCTGCAGCTCAACGTAGAACCGGTCGGGGAACATGCCCATCCAGTCCTGCAGCAGGGCCTGGGCCTCATCGAGCCGACCGGCCAGCAGCGCCATGCCGATGTCACCCTCACGGCCGGCAGACAGGGCAATCAGCCCTTCGCTGGCGGGGGCGATCCATTCACGTTGCAGAATCACCAGGCCATTGCGCTGCCCGTCGGTCCAGCCACGGGAAATCAGCTCAGTGAGGTTGCGGTAACCCTGAGGGTTCATGGCCAGGAAACAGATACGCGACAGCGGCGCTTCGGGGTCTGCACCGGCCAGCCACAGGTCGGCCCCGCAGATGGGCTTGATGCCTGCGCCCATGGCGGTTTTGTAGAACTTGACCAGCGAGCACATGTTGCTCTGGTCGGTAATGGCCACTGCCGGCATGTTCATCCCGGCCAGTGCCTTGGCCAGCGGTTTGATCCGCACCAGGCCGTCTACCAGCGAGAATTCGGAGTGGACGCGCAGGTGAACGAAGGGAACCGACATGGAAGATCCTGTAGCAGTGCTGAACGACAAGGGCGCAATTGTAGCGTAGTTGCGAAGGGATGTTGGGCCGCGCGGCTGGCCCCTGATCAGATCAGCGAATCGACCACGCCGTCACGCGCTTCCCAGGCCGCACGCACGGGGGCAAACGAGCGACGATGAATGGGCGTAGGCCCCAGGCGCGCGAGCGCTTCGAGGTGCACAGGCGTCGGGTAGCCCTTGTGCCCACCCATGCCGTAGCCCGGGTAAATGAGCTCGAAGGCTGCCATCTCCCGGTCGCGGCTCACCTTGGCCAGGATTGAGGCAGCGGCAATGGCCGGCACCTTGGCATCCCCCTGCACAACGGGTGCGCAGGGTACAGCCAGGCGTGGGCAGCGGTTGCCGTCGATCAAGGCCATAGTCGGGGTGATGTGCAACCCCTCCACTGCACGCTGCATGGCCAGCATGGTGGCGTGCAGAATGTTCAGGCGGTCGATTTCCTCGACTTCGGCGCGGGCAATGCAAAAGCTCAGGGCTTTTTCGCAGATTTCGTCGAACAGCGCCTCTCGGCGGGCTTCAGTCAGCTTTTTCGAGTCGTTAAGGCCCAGGATCGGGCGCAGTGGATCAAGGATCACTGCCGCCGTGACCACTGCACCGCACAACGGGCCACGGCCCACTTCATCGACACCGGCAACCAGGTCTTCGACCAGGTTGAAGTCCAGCCCTATCTGCATCTCAACGCCTCTCCAGCAAAGCCAGCACCGCGTCGGCGGCCTGATTGGAGGCGTCGCGACGCAGGGTGCGGTGAATTTCGTCGAAGCGCTCGGTCTGCAGGCTGCCATCGCGCACCAGTGGCGCCAGCGTGGCGGCCAGCGCTTCGCTGGTGGCTGCGTCCTGCAGCAACTCAGGCACCAGCTCACGCTGGGCCAGCAGGTTGGGCAACGACACGTAGGGGCTTTTCACCAGGCGCTTGAGTATCCAGTAGGTCAGCGGCGCAAGGCGATAAGCCACCACCATGGGACGCTTGAACAGCAATGCCTCCAGGGTAGCGGTGCCCGAAGCAATCAACACCGCGTCACAGGCCGCCAGGGCCTGGTGCGACTGACCGTCAAGCAGCGTCAACGCAAGCTCGCGGCCGCTCAGCATCTGCTCGACCTGGGCGCGGCGGCTAGCATTGGCGCAAGGCAGCACAAAGCGTACCCCCGGCACCCGCTCGCTCAGGCGCTGGGCTGCATCCAGGAACAACGCCCCCAAGCGCCCCACTTCTCCGCCACGGCTGCCTGGCATCAGCGCAACCACCGGCCCGTCACCCAAGCCGAGGGCGGCACGGGCAGCAGCGCGGTCGCACTCCAAAGGAATGGTGTCGGCCAGCGGGTGGCCGACGAACCGTACCGGTACGCCCTGCTCTTCATAGAAGCGCGCCTCGAAGGGCAGCAGCGTAAGCATCAGGTCGCAGCCCTGGCGAATCTTCAGTACGCGCTTCTGCCGCCAGGCCCACACGGACGGGCTCACATAGTGCACGGTCTTGATACCGGCCTGGCGCAGCTTGAGTTCGATCGTCAGGTTGAAATCAGGGGCGTCGATGCCGATGAACGCATCCGGCTTCTGCTCGATCAGGGTCTGGATCAGCAGCTTGCGGCGCTTGAGCAGCTCGCGCAGACGGCCCAGCACTTCCACCAGCCCCATCACCGCAAGGCGCTCCATGGGGAAGTAGGACTGCAGGCCCTCGGCTTCCATGAGCGGGCCACCGACGCCGATGAAGCGCACATCGGGGTGACGCGCCTTGAGTGCGCGCATCAAGCCCGAGCCAAGAATGTCGCCGCTAGCCTCACCCGCGACCAAGGCTATGCAAAGCTGGGCCATATCAGCGGGTGATGCCGCGGGCAGAGCTCACGATCGACTGACGGAACAGTTCGACCTCAGGGTACTGCGCAGCCGGTGCCTGCAACTCGCGCAGGGCATCTTCCACAGTCAGGCCCTGGCGGTAGACGATCTTGTAGCAGCGGCGCAGCACGTGGATCACCTCGTCGCTGAAACCGCGGCGGCGCATGCCCTCGAAGTTCATGCTGCGGGCTTCAGCCGGGCTGCCGAACACCGTGACGAAAGCCGGCACATCTTTGCCAATGGCGGTGCCCATGCCGGAAAACGCGTGGGCCCCGATGTGGCAATACTGGTGCACCAGTGTGAAACCGGACAGGATCGCCCAGTCGCCCACGTGCACATGGCCTGCCAGCGCCGTGTTGTTGACCAGAATGCAGTGGCTGCCGATGACGCTGTCATGGCCGATGTGGGCATAGGCCATGATCAGGTTGTGGTCGCCCACGGTGGTTTCGGCGCGGTCCTGCACGGTGCCGCGGTGAATGGTCACACCCTCGCGGATCACGTTGTGGTCGCCAATCACCAGGCGGGTCGGCTCGCCCTTGTACTTCAGGTCCGGGGTGTCTTCGCCGATCGACGAAAACTGAAAGATACGGTTGTGCTTGCCGATGCGGGTCGGGCCTTTGAGCACAACATGCGGGCCGATGACCGTGCCCTCCCCGATTTCGACATCGGGGCCAACGATCGACCAGGGGCCGACCTCGACGCCATCGGCCAGCCTGGCCGATGGATCGATAATGGCCCGAGGATCAATCAAATTCATAGGGAGCGTTCCGCGCAGGTGATCTGTGCCGAGCATACAGGCTTGCCGTCCACCAGGGCACGGCATTCGAACTTCCAGATCATGCTTTTGCGGCTGAGGAACTTCGCCTCCAGCACCAACTGGTCACCCGGTAGCACCGGTTGGCGGAAGCGCAGTTTGTCGGAGCCGACGAAGTAATACAGTGTGCCGTCGGCCGGCTTGGCATCCAGCATCTTGAAACCCAGGATACCGGCCGCCTGGGCCATGGCTTCGATGATCAGAACGCCCGGCATGATGGGGTGCGCCGGAAAATGGCCGTTGAAGAACGGCTCGTTGATGCTGACATTCTTGTAGGCACGAATGCTCTGGGCCTCGTAGTCCAGATCCGTAACACGGTCCACCAGCAGGAACGGGTAACGGTGAGGCAGGTATTCGCGAATCTCGTTGATGTCCATCATTTCGGGGGGAAGCCTGTAATAAGAATAGGGAGCGCAGGTGCTGACCACACGCTCCTTTTGCAATCCAAAGAGGAGCCAGCTAGCGACTGTTCACTCTTGCTCAGAAAATGGTATCAGCCTTCTGATGTCGGCTGGCCACCTGAGGTCACGGTATCGACGCGTTTTTCCAGCTGCTGGAGGCGCTTGGCCATGTCGTCCAGGTGGCGGATACGCGCGGCGCTCTTGCGCCAGTCAGCCAGTGGCTGCATGGCAGTGCCGGATGAATAGGCGCCCGGCTCGGTGATGGAGCGGGTGACCATGGTCATGCCAGACACAAAAACGTTATCACAGACATCGATATGGCCTACCATGCCAACGCCCCCGGCAATGGTGCAGTGCTTGCCGATGCGCGTACTGCCGGAAATACCCACACAGGCAGCCATGGCCGTGTGCTCACCAACGTGCACGTTGTGGGCAATCTGGATCTGGTTGTCCAGCTTGACCCCATCGGCAATCACGGTATCGGACAGCGCGCCACGGTCGACCGCCGTATTGACGCCGATTTCAACGTCATCGCCGATGCTCACGCCGCCAATCTGGGCGATCTTGCGCCATACGCCTTTTTCGTTGGCAAAGCCGAAGCCTTCACCGCCGATCACCGCACCCGACTGGATAACCACCCGCTTGCCGATGGTGACGTCGTGGTACAACGTGACCCGCGGGGCCAGCCAACCGCCCTCGCCGATGACGCAACGAGCACCGACCACGCAATGAGCACCAATGGTGACGTTGGCGCCGATGCACGCCCCGCTTTCAACGACTGCAAAAGGCCCGATACAGGCACTGGCATCCACCTGAGCATCACCGGCCACCACGGCGCTGGGATGAACACCCGCCACAGCCTTGGGTTTTGGGTCGAACAGGTGGGAAATGCGTGCGTACGCCAGGTACGGGTCCGCCACGATCAGCGCGTGGCCGGCAAAGCCTTCTGCATCCGCCGCCTTGAGCAGCACGGCAGCCGCCTGGCAGTTGTCCAGGTACTTGCGGTACTGCGGGTTGGCGAGAAAGCTCAGCTGGCCGGGGCCGGCCTCCTGCAAGGTGGCCAGGCCGGTGATGTTCAGGTCACCGGGGCCCTTCAGGGTGGCCCCGAGGGCCTCGGCCAACTGGCCAAGCGTCATGGTCAGGGTCATATCAACGGGCTTGGTTCATGCGCTCGATAACCTGGCGGGTGATGTCGTACTGAGGTTTGACATCGATTACCGCGCCGCGCTCGAGCACCAGGTCAAAGCCACCTTTCTTGATGACCTCTTCCACCGCGCCGTCCAGCTTGGGCTTGAGTTGCTTGAGCATGTCACGGTCGGCCACGGCCTTGGCTTCGTTGAGCTCCTTGGACTGGAACTGGAAGTCACGGGCTTTCTGCTTGAATTCAAGCTCCAGGCGCTCACGCTCGGGCTGCTGCATCTTGTCGCCGCCCTTGATCAGGCGATCCTGGATGCCCTTCGCGCTGCTTTCCAGGCTCTTGAGCTTGGTCAGCTGCGGGCCGAACTTTTTCTCGGCATCCACGGCGTACTTCTTGGCGGCGTCCGATTCAAGCAGGGCCATCTGATAGTTCAGAACGGCAACCTTCATTTCGGCGAAAGCCGGGGTGGCGACCAGCGCCGCGGCCACTACGGCCATTTGGGTCAACTTGCGCACGATGAACTCCTGGATAAACCGTTGTCGTTAAGCAAGGGCCGACCTTAGAAGGTCTGGCCCAGAGAGAATTGGAACACCTGGGTGTCGGCATCGTCCGGCTTCTTGATCGGCATCGCCAGGCTGAAGCTCAGCGGGCCCAGGGCGGTGATCCACGTCACACCCACACCGACCGAACTGGCCATGTCGGAGAAGCCGACCTTGGCGCAATCGGGCTTCTTGCCGCAATTGGTGTCGAACACGTTACCCACATCCCAGAACACCGAGGTCCGCAGGGAACGCTGATCCTTGATGAACGGCATCGGGAACAGCAGTTCTACGCCGCCCTGCACCAGGACGTTGCCGCCGAAGGGTAGCGGGTCTTGGTCTGGGTCCGTGAGAGTGCCATTCTTACCTGTGCTCGGAGTACTACGGGGGCCGAGGCTGCTGTCTTTGAAGCCGCGGACAGAGTTGAAACCACCCGCATAGTAGTTCTCGTAGAATGGCAGGCCAGAGGTGCCCCCGAAACCGTCACCGTAGCCCAACTCAGTGTGCAGACGCAGGGTATAGTTCTGGCTGAGGGGCTTGAACAGCTGGCCACGGTAGTCCAGTTTGTAGAACGACAGGTCGCTGCCTGGGATGGTCGACTCCAGGGTCAGGCTCTGGGAATGGCCACGGGTCGCCAGTACACCTTTGTTCAGCGTGGATTCAGACCATCCGATCGACGCTTTGAAGTTGGTGAAGCTTTTGCCTTCCTTTTCAATGAAATCGAAGATCTCATCAACCGTGTATTTACCGGTTTTCAGCTTGTCCTGCTGCACGCTCAAACCATAGGTCAGGCGCGACGTTTCGCTGATCGGGTAACCCAGGCTGACGCCGGCACCCATGCTGTCCACCGCGTAGCTCGCCACGTCGACATCGAGATCATCGTAGTTGGTGCTGCGGTAGAAGGCGTTGTAACCCAGGCTCACGCCGTCGGCAGTGAAGTAGGGGTCCACGAAGCCGAAGTTGTAGCGGGTCTGGTATTCGGAACGGGTCAGGCCAACGGATACCTTGTTACCTGTACCCAGGAAGTTGGTCTGACTGATCGAACCACCCAGGATCAGGCCCGCACTCTGGGCGAAACCGACGCTGGCGGTGATCGAACCGGACGCCTGCTCTTCGACGCTGTAGTTCACGTCGACCTGGTCATCGGTACCCGGCACAGGCGGGGTCTCGACGTTCACATCCTTGAAGAAGCCCAGGCGTTCAAGGCGGGTCTTGGACTGGTCGATCAGGTAGGTCGAAGCCCAGCCGCCTTCCATCTGGCGCATCTCGCGGCGCAGCACTTCGTCTTCGGTCTTGGTGTTGCCACGGTAGTTGATGCGGTTGACGTAGGCGCGTTTGCCCGGGTCTACCACGAACATGATGTCGACCGTGTGGTCCTGGTCGTTCGGCTGCGGTACGCCGTTGACGTTGGCGAAGGTGTAGCCTTCGTTACCCAGGCGGCGGGTGATCAGCTCGGACGTGCTGGTCATGACCTTGCGCGAGAACACCTGGCCCGGCTGCACCAGCAGCAGCGACTTGACCTGGTCTTCCGGCACCTTCAGGTCACCGGACAGCTTCACGTCACGAACGGTGTATTTCTCACCCTCGTTGATGTTGACGGTGATGTAGACGTGCTTCTTGTCTGGCGTGATGGACACCTGGGTAGAGGCGATATCCATGTTGATGTAGCCGCGGTCCAGGTAGTAGGAACGCAGACGCTCCAGGTCACCGGACAGTTTTTCGCGGGCATACTTGTCGTCGTTCTTGAAGAACGACAGCCAGTTGGTGGTTTTCAGTTCGAACAGCTGCTGCAGGGTTTCGTCATCGAACACGTTGTTGCCAACGACGTTGATGTGCTGAATGGCAGCGACGGTGCCTTCGTTGATCTTGATCTTCAGCGCCACACGGTTGCGCGGCTGCGGCACCACTTCGGCATCGACCTCGGCCGAGTAGCGGCCCTGGGCCACGTATTGGCGCTGCAGCTCGTTACGCACACCTTCAAGGGTGGCGCGCTGGAAGATTTCACCTTCGGCCAGGCCCGACTGTTTCAGGCCTTTCATCAGGTCGTCGGTGCTGATCGCCTTGTTGCCTTCGATCTCGATGCTCGACACCGACGGGCGCTCGACCACGTTGATGATCAGAACATTGCCATCACGGTTCAGCTCGATGTCCTGGAAGAACCCGGTCTTGAACAGCGAGCGGGTAGATTCCACCAGACGACGGTCATCGGCCTGGTCGCCCACGTTGAGCGGCAAGGCGCCAAAGACGCTGCCGGCGGAAACCCGCTGCAGGCCGTTGACTCGAATATCGGAGATGGTGAAGGACTCGGCGTGAACTTCAGCGATCATCAGTGCGGAGAGGACCGCAGTTAGCAGCAGACGTTTCATGAAGTCCTTTTATTCCAACTGGCAATAAACAACCTGCCGTCATGAACGACAGGTTTCGCAATTGAGCGAAGCTTTTATAGTCGACCCAGATCGTTGATCAGGGCGAGCAGCATCACCCCCAAGACCAAACTGATACCGATCTGGACCCCCCAACCTTGTACCCGGTCCGACAGCGGGCGACCGCGCGCCCATTCGACCAGGTAGAACAGCAAATGCCCCCCATCCAGTACCGGGATGGGCAGCAGGTTAAGAACCCCCAGGCTTATGCTCAGGTAGGCCAGGAAATTCAGGAAATCCCCTACGCCGGACTGGGCTGAAGCGCCCGCCACTTTAGCAATGGTTATCGGTCCACTCAAGTTTTTTACCGAGAGCTCACCGAACAGCATTTTCTTCAGGGACTGCAGCGTCAGCACGCTCATGTTCCAGGTGCGCGACAAGCCCTCGCCAACCGCCTCCAGCGGGCCGTAGCGCACCTCACGCAGCATCGATGCTGGCCACTCGCCACCCTTCACCCCAGCCCCCAGGTACCCCGCAGCCGCACTGCCCTCGCCCTTGCGGCCCAAGGTGACCGGCAGGTCAAGCACGGCGCCGTCGCGCTGCACGCGCACTACCACCTTGGCGTCGGGACGGGCACGCACGCTGTCGACCACTTGCTGCCATTCAGCCACCGGCTTGCCATCGATGCTCAGCAGGGTGTCACCGGTTTTCAGGCCTGCGGCCCCTGCCGGGCCCTTGCTGTCGATTTCGGCCAACACCGGCACGATGGCCGGCCGCCAGGGGTGTAAGCCCAACGACTGGATCGGGTCGGGCTCATCAGCGCCTTTCAGCCAGCTGTCGAGTTTCACCTGACGTTGCTGTTCTGCGCTGGCGCCCTCGTCCCGCACACCCACTTGCAACGTGCCACTTTCACCCAGCCGGCGCACCAGCTGGAGGTTGACCGCCGACCAGCCGTTGGTCGGTTTCCCGTCGATGGAAACGATTTCCTGCCCGGCAACCAGCCCGGCAGAGGCCGCCAGGCTGCCCGCGTCTACGGCCCCGATCACCGGGCGTATCTGCTGGCTACCCAGCATGGCCAGAATCCAGAAGAACAGGATTGCCAACAGGAAGTTGGCAATCGGGCCGGCAGCCACGATCGCAATGCGCTGCCCCACCGGTTTGCGGTTGAACGATTGCCCTGCCAGCGAGGGCGGCACATCTCCCTCGCGTTCGTCGAGCATTTTCACGTAGCCGCCCAGCGGGATGGCCGCTATCACGAACTCGGTGCCATGGCGGTCATGCCAGCGCACCAGCGGCATACCGAAGCCGACCGAAAACCGCAGCACTTTTACACCGCAGCGCCGCGCTACCCAGAAGTGGCCGAATTCGTGGAAGGTGACCAGTACACCCAGGGCAACGAGGGTGCCGATAATCATGTAGAGCGCTGTCATGTCCATCTCCGAATGATGTGCAGCGGGCCGGCCTACACCGGCCCCTCATTACCTGGTCAAACTGGTATCAGCGCCCGTGACGCCTCAGCCATTCGCGGGCAAGCTCGCGGGCGCGCTGGTCGGCGGCAAACACCGCAGCCAGTGACGGCAGTGGCACGACCGGCTCCTGGTCCAGGACCTGTTCGATCATACTCGCGATATCCGGAAAGCGGATACGGCGGGCCAGAAATGCCTCGACCGCCACTTCGTTGGCCGCATTGAGCACAGCCGGGGCGCTGTGGCCCGCTTCTGCAGCCTGACGCGCCAGGCGCAGGCAGGGGAAACGCAGCTCGTCCGGCGCCTGGAAGTCCAGGCGGGCGATGCTGAACAGATCCAGCGGGGCAACCCCTGACGCTATCCGCTCCGGCCAGGCCAGGGCATTGGCGATGGGCGTACGCATGTCCGGGTTACCCAGCTGCGCCAGCACCGAACCGTCGACATAGTCGACCAGCGAGTGGATCACACTCTGCGGGTGCACCACCACTTCGACGTCGGCCGGCGCGGCATCGAACAACCAGCACGCCTCGATCAGCTCCAGGCCCTTGTTCATCATGCTGGCCGAGTCTACGGAAATCTTGCGCCCCATGGACCAGTTCGGGTGTGCACAGGCCTGCTCGGGGGTAACCTCGAGCAGCGCCTCGGCGGGCGTCTCACGGAACGGCCCACCCGATGCGGTCAGCAGGATGCGGCGAACACCCACGGCGCCGAGGCCCCGTGCGTAATCGGCCGGCATGCACTGGAAGATCGCGTTGTGCTCGCTGTCGATGGGCAGCAGTACCGCGCCGGAGCGCCTGACTGCGTCCATGAACAGGGCGCCCGACATCACCAGCGCTTCCTTGTTGGCCAGCAACACCTTCTTGCCCGCCTCGACCGCTGCCAGGGTGGGGCGCAGCCCAGCGGCGCCAACGATAGCCGCCATCACGGCGTCAACCTCCGAAGCCGAGGCCACCTGGCAAAGCCCTGCCTCGCCCTCGAGCACTTCAGTGGCACACCCGGCAGCCGCCATGCTGCTGCGCAACCGTGAGGCGGCCTCAGCCTCCGGCACCACCGCAAACACCGGGCGATGGCGCACGCACAGCTCAAGCAGCTCGTCGATGCGTGAGTACCCGGTGAGCGCGAACACCTGGTAGCGGTCCGGGTGCCGCGCGATCACATCCAGCGTACTCAGGCCGATAGAGCCGGTGGCACCGAGCACGGTGATCCGCTGCACAGCACTCACATCACACCCCATTCAGCAGCCCACAGCAGCACGGCGAACAGCGGAATGGCAGCAGTCAGGCTGTCGATACGGTCCAGCACACCACCGTGGCCCGGCAGCAGGTTGCTGCTGTCCTTGATGCCCGAGCGGCGCTTGAACATGCTCTCGGTCAGGTCGCCCACCACCGATGCCATCACCACCAGCGCAGCACCGACCAGGCCCAGCAGCACCTCGCCCACGCCCCACTCACGGCTGATGCCAACGGCCAGCGTGATGACCAGGCTCACCGCCAGGCCACCATAAACGCCCTCCCAGCTCTTGCCCGGGCTAACGTGCGGGGCCAGCTTGCGCTTGCCGAATGCTCGGCCAGAGAAATAGGCACCGATATCCGCCGCCCACACCAGTACCATCACCGACAGGATCAGCCAGTTGCCCAGTGGCCAGTGCTTGAGCAGCACCAGGCCCTGCCAGGCTGGCAGCAGCACCAGCAGGCCGATCAACAAACGGCAGGCGGCACTGGCCCACAGCTCACTGGTGCGCGGGTAGGTCAGTACCAGCCAGGTAGCCAGCCCCCACCAGATCACCGCCGCACCGAGCACCCAAGGGGCCAGTTCCGGCAACACGTAGAGCAGCATCAGCGCCCCGGCAACCACCAAGGCATAGGCGATACGCAGGGGCTGGGCCATCAGCCCGGCCAGGCGCGCCCACTCCCACGCACCGAGCGTTACCACCAGGCCGATGAACAGGGCGAAGTCACCCCCTTCGAGCAGGAAGAACCCACCCAGCGCTATCGGCAACAGGATCAGCGCGGTAATGATGCGTTGTTTAAGCATTAAGCACGAGCTCCAGCCTCGACCTGCTCGCTGGTCTTACCAAAGCGGCGCTGGCGCGAAGCGAAATCGGCCAATGCCTTACGCATGGCCTCGTGTTTGAAGTCCGGCCAGAAAAGGTCGGAGAAATACAGCTCGGCGTAGGCCAGCTGCCAAAGCAGGAAATTGCTGATGCGGTGCTCGCCCCCCGTTCGGATGCACAAGTCGGGCAACGGCAGATCGCCCGTGGACAGGCAGGTTTGCAGCAGGCCCGGAGTGATGTCGTCAGGGCGCAGATGCCCGGCCTGCACCTCCCGCGCAAGCCGCTGGGCCGCCTGGGCGATATCCCATTGCCCGCCATAGTTGGCCGCGATCTGCAGGATGAAACGGTTGTTGCCGGCAGTCAGTGCCTCGGCCTCGCGCATGGCGGCCTGCAGCTCAGGGTGGAACCGCGAGCGGTCGCCAATGATGCGCAGGCTGATGTTGTTCTCGTTCAGCCGCCGGGCCTCCCGGCGCAACGCCGAGAAGAACAGCTCCATGAGGGCACCGACCTCCTCGGCCGGCCGCTGCCAGTTTTCACTGGAGAAGGCGAACAGCGTGAGCACCTCGACACCCGCCTCGGCGCACACTTCGATGACCGCACGAACGGCGTCCACACCCGCCTTGTGGCCGGCAACCCCGGGCAACAGGCGGCGTTTCGCCCAGCGGTTGTTGCCGTCCATGATGATCGCGACGTGACGCGGCACCGAACACGGCACCGCTGGCTTGGTCTTTTCCATCAAAAAAAACCTGGCCTCAGACGGCCATCAGGTCCTTTTCCTTGGCCTTGAACGCAGCATCGACCTCGGCAACGAACTTGTCGGTCAGCTTCTGGATTTCATCGGCCGCGCGACGCTCTTCGTCCTCGCTGATTTCCTTGTCCTTGGTCAGCTTTTTCAGGTCTGCCAGGGCATCGCGGCGCACGTTACGCACAGCTACCTTGGCATCCTCGGCCACGCCACTGGCCTGCTTGGTATAGCCTTTGCGGGTTTCTTCGGTCAGGGCAGGCATCGGCACGCGTATGGTAGTGCCAGCGCTCGACGGGTTCAGGCCCAGGTCCGAGGTGAGGATAGCCTTCTCGATAGCCGCGCTCAGGTTCTTGTCATGGGCGACGATCTTCAAGGTGCGAGCGTCTTCGACGCTGATCGCAGCAACCTGGTTCAGCGGCATCTCGCTACCCCAGGCAGGCACCTTGACGCTGTCCAGGATGCTTGGGTGGGCGCGACCGGTGCGGATGGCCGCCAGGTTGCGAGCCAGGGCCTCCAGGGACTTGCCCATGCGGTCCTGAGCGTCTTTCTTGATGTCGTTGATCATGCTTGGCCTTCCTCGATCAAAGTGCCTTCAGCGCCGCCCACCACGATATTCAGCAGGGCGCCAGGCTTGTTCATGTTGAATACCCGCAATGGCATCTTGTGGTCACGGCACAGGCAGATTGCGGTCAGGTCCATCACACCCAGCTTGCGATCCAGAACCTCGTCATAGGTCAGGCGATCGAACTTCTCGGCATGCGGGTCCTTGAATGGGTCAGCAGTGTACACACCATCGACCTTGGTCGCCTTCAGCACCACGTCGGCATCGATTTCGATGGCGCGCAGACAGGCTGCGGAGTCGGTGGTGAAGAACGGGTTGCCGGTACCGGCGGAGAAAATTACCACATCCCCGGAGTTGAGGTGACGGATAGCTTTGCGGCGGTCGTAGTGGTCGGTGACACCCACCATGGAAATGGCCGACATGACCAGCGCCGGGATATTCGAACGCTCCAGGGCATCGCGCATCGCCAGGGCGTTCATCACCGTGGCCAGCATGCCCATGTGGTCGCCGGTAACGCGGTCCATGCCGGCAGCGCTCAGTGCGGCGCCGCGGAACAGGTTGCCACCGCCGATGACCAGGCCCACCTGAACACCGATCCCAACCAGCTGGCCCACTTCAAGGGCCATGCGATCGAGCACCTTCGGGTCGATCCCGAAGTCTTCCGAGCCCATCAGGGCCTCGCCGCTAAGTTTGAGCAAAATGCGTTTATAGCGAGGTTGGCGACCACTCACCTGCTGAGCCATTGCGAGTCTCTCCTGCGGCGTACTGTAGAAAATTCGTGCGGGCTGTTTGCAGCCTGCTAACTGTAGCGTGGCACCGGGTAGGCGCCAGCGGCGGCAGGGTTCGATGAACCCCTCGCCGTTTTGACAAAGAGGCCGCGCGCGTGAGCGGGCAGCCTCTTCGGGGCGACAGACGGGGCTGTCTTACTGCTTGGCAGCAGCTACTTGAGCAGCCACTTCGGCAGCGAAGTCGTCAACCGGCTTCTCGATACCTTCGCCGACCTTGAAGTAGGTGAAGGAAACGATTTCTGCACCGGCTTTTTTAGCCAGGGCGCCCACTTTGACTTCTGGATCCATGACGAACGCCTGCTCTTTCAGCGAGGCTTCAGCCTTGAACTTGGAAATACGGCCGTTGATCATGTTCTCAACGATGTTTTCCGGCTTGCCGGCGATCTTGTCGGCGTTCAGTTGCAGGAACACGCCCTTCTCACGCTCGATGGCTTCAGCGGAGATTTCCGACGAGTCCAGGAACTCAGGGTTCGACGCTGCAACGTGCATGGCGATGTTCTTGGCCAGCTCGACGTCACCGCCTTGCAGAACAACAACGGCGCCGATCTTGTTGCCGTGCAGGTAAGCACCAACCACGTCACCTTCAACACGCACCAGGCGGCGGATGTTGACGTTTTCGCCGCACTTGGCTACCAGGGCTTCACGGGCAGCTTCACGCGAGGCGATCAGCGGGGCTGCGTCGGTCAGCTTCTGGGCGAAGGCTTCTTCCAGGCTTTCGGCCACGAAGTTCTTGAAGTCGTCTTGCAGAGCCAGGAAGTCGGTCTGCGAGTTCACTTCCAGCAGAACGGCGGCTTTGCCGTCGGTCTTGACGGCGATAGCGCCTTCAGCAGCCACGTTGCCAGCCTTCTTGGCGGCCTTGATGGCGCCGGAGGCACGCATGTCGTCAATGGCTTTTTCGATGTCGCCGTCGGCCTTTTCCAGGGCCTTCTTGCAATCCATCATGCCTTCGCCGGTACGCTCGCGCAGTTCTTTTACCAGCGCTGCAGTAATTGCTGCCATTTCAAAATCCTCTTGGAAAGTTTTTCAACCATTCCACCCGTTGCTCACGGGCGTTCAATTCTGCGAATCCGCTGTTGTGTTCAGCCAGCCCATGATGCGGGGCCATCGCTGACAGCAGGATTTCAAGGTGGCAAAAAGGGGGCAGAGCCCCCTTTTTGCGTGCCAAGTCGACGCTAGCGTCTATTACTCGGCAGCCGGTGCAGCCGCTTCTTCAGCGTAGACTTCGGTGCCGCCAGCAACGTTGTTGCGGCCACGGATCACAGCGTCAGCCATGGAAGTCATGTACAGCTCGATAGCGCGAATGGCGTCATCGTTACCTGGGATGATGTAGTCAACACCTTCCGGGCTGCTGTTGGTATCGACAACGCCGATAACCGGGATACCCAGTTTGTTGGCTTCGGTGATCGCGATGCGCTCGTGATCAACGTCGATGACGAACAGAGCGTCAGGCAGACCACCCATGTCCTTGATGCCACCCAGGCTGCGGTCCAGTTTTTCCAGATCGCGGGAGCGCATAAGGGCTTCTTTCTTGGTCAGCTTGGCGAAGGTGCCGTCATCGGCCTGGGTTTCCAGGTCGCGCAGACGCTTGATCGAAGCGCGGATGGTCTTGTAGTTGGTCAGCATGCCGCCCAACCAACGGTGGTCAACGTACGGCGAACCGCAACGAGCAGCTTGCTCGGCGACGATCTTGCCGGCGGAACGCTTGGTGCCGACGAACAGGATCTTGTTCTTGCCCTGGGCCAGGCGCTCAACGAACGACAGTGCGTCGTTGAACATCGGCAGGGTTTTTTCCAGGTTGACGATGTGGATCTTGTTGCGCGCGCCGAAAATGTACTTGCCCATTTTCGGGTTCCAGTAACGGGTCTGGTGGCCGAAGTGCACACCGGCCTTCAGCATATCGCGCATGTTGACTTGGGACATGATAGTTCCTTGATAAGTCGGGTTGGGCCTCCACGTATCCCAATGACCAACCCGCGAGTTCTGCAACTCGGGGCACCCAGGCCATCGTGTCGACACGTGTGTGGGTTTGTGTGCAGACGGGCCTGGGCCCGAAAGCGGCGCATGTTATACCACAGTGCGCGCGCAAACGGAACCTGAAAACTGCCCCCGCGCTGCAGGCGCCCTGCCATGACTGAAACAGCCTGAACCCCGCAGCTCTGTTAGAATGAAGGCTTTCCTGTTTTAGCGCGCCGCGTGCGGCGCAGTGAAGAGAGCCTGTAATGACCGTCACCATCAAGACTGCAGAAGACATCGAGAAGATGCGCATCGCCGGCCGTCTGGCTGCCGAGGTGCTGGAAATGATCGAAGAGCACGTCAAGCCCGGCGTCACCACCGAAACCCTCGACCGCCTGTGCCACGACTACATCGTCAACGTGCAGCAGGCCATTCCGGCGCCGCTCAACTACAAGGGCTACCCCAAGTCGATCTGCACCTCCATCAACCACGTGGTCTGTCATGGTATCCCCAACGACAAACCACTCAAGGACGGTGACACACTGAACATCGACATCACCGTGATCAAGGACGGCTACCACGGCGACACCAGCCGCATGTTCCATGTGGGTACCGTGCCGCAGTGGGCCGAACGGCTGTCACGCGTCACCCAGGAATGCCTGTACAAGGCCATCGAACTGGTGAAGCCAGGCTGCCGCCTGGGCGATATCGGCGAAGTGATCCAGAAGCACGCTGAAAAGAATGGTTTTTCCGTGGTGCGAGAGTTCTGCGGCCATGGCATCGGCAAGGTGTTCCACGAAGAGCCGCAGATTCTGCACTACGGCCGTGCCGGCACGGGCATGGAGCTTAAAGAAGGCATGACCTTCACCATCGAGCCGATGATCAACCAGGGCAAGGCCGACACCAAGGTACTGGGCGACGGCTGGACCGCCATCACCAAGGACCGCAAGCTTTCGGCGCAGTGGGAACACACCCTGGTGGTCACCGCCACAGGCTACGAAATCTTCACCCTGCGCAAGGACGACACCATCGCGCGCATCTCGGCCTGAACAGGCACAGCCCACACCACAGGAGCGTGACCCGATGCCACAGGTGGACCCCGAACTGTTCGACCGCGGCCAGTTCCAGGCAGAACTTGCCCTGAAGGCCAGCCCTGTGGCTGCCTTCAAGAAGGCCATCCGCCAGGCCGGCGAGGTGCTGGACAAGCGTTTTCGCGCCGGCAGCGCCATTCGCCCGCTGATCGAAGCACGCGCCTGGCTGGTGGACAACGTGCTGCAACAGGCCTGGAACCAGTTCGACTGGGGTGACCACAGCGGCATCGCACTGGTCGCCGTCGGCGGTTACGGGCGCGGCGAACTGCACCCGCATTCGGATATCGACCTGCTGATACTGCTGGGCGCGGCAGAACATGAACAGTACCGCGATGCCATTGAGCGGTTTCTCACGCTGCTGTGGGACATAGGCCTGGAAGTGGGCCAGAGCGTGCGCACCGTCGATGAGTGCGCCGAACAGGCCCGTGCTGACCTCACGGTCATCACCAACCTGATGGAAAGCCGCACCATCACCGGCCCCGAGGCCTTGCGCCAGCGCATGCTCGAGGTCACCAGCACCGCGCACATGTGGCCCAGCCGGGAGTTCTTCCTGGCCAAGCGCGCCGAACTCAAGGCGCGCCACCACAAGTACAACGACACCGAGTACAACCTGGAGCCCAACGTCAAGGGTTCACCCGGGGGCCTTCGTGACATCCAGACGGTGCTGTGGGTAGCACGCCGCCAGTACGGCACACTCAACCTGCACGCCCTGGCCGGCGAAGGGTTTCTACTGGAAAGCGAAAACGAGCTTCTGGCCTCGTCCCAGGACTTCCTGTGGCGGGTGCGCTATGCCCTGCATATGCTGGCAGGCCGCGCCGAAGACCGCCTGCTGTTTGACCATCAGCGCAGCATCGCCGCCCTGCTGGGCTACAGCGATGACAACCCGAAGCGCGCCATCGAGCAGTTCATGCAGCAGTACTACCGGGTGGTGATGAGCATCAGCCAGCTGTGTGACCTGATCATCCAGCACTTCGAAGAAGTGATCCTGGCCGATGACGACAGTGGTACCACCCAGCCGCTGAATGCACGGTTCCGCCTGCATGACGGCTACATCGAGGCCGTGCGCCCCAATGTGTTCCGGCGTACCCCGTTCGCCATGCTGGAAATGTTCGTGTTGATGGCCCAGCACCCCGACATCAAGGGCGTGCGGGCAGATACCGTGCGGCTGCTGCGCGAGCACCGGCACCTGATCGACGACAGTTTCCGTACCGATATCCGCAACACCAGCCTGTTCATCGAACTGTTCAAGTGTGAAATCGGTATCCACCGCAACCTGCGGCGCATGAACCGCTACGGCATCCTCGGGCGCTACCTGCCGGAGTTCGGCCTGATCGTGGGGCAGATGCAGCACGACCTGTTCCACATCTATACGGTCGACGCCCACACGCTCAACCTCATCAAGCACCTGCGTAAACTGCAGTACACGCCGGTGTCCGAGAAATTCCCGCTGGCCAGCAAGCTCATGGGGCGCCTGCCCAAGCCTGAGCTTATTTACCTGGCCGGTCTTTATCACGATATCGGCAAGGGTCGCCAGGGTGACCACTCCGAGCTGGGCGCAGTGGATGCCCAGGCGTTCTGCGAGCGCCATCAATTGCCCGCCTGGGACAGCCGGCTGATCGTCTGGCTGGTGCAGAACCACCTGGTCATGTCCACCACGGCCCAGCGCAAGGACCTGTCAGACCCGCAGGTGATCCACGATTTCGCCCTGCACGTGGGCGACGAAACGCGGCTGGACTACCTGTATGTGCTGACCGTGGCCGATATCAACGCCACCAACCCCAGCCTGTGGAACTCGTGGCGGGCCAGCTTGCTGCGCCAGTTGTACACCGAAACCAAGCGCGCCTTGCGCCGCGGCCTGGAAAACCCGCTGGACCGCGAAGAGCAGATCCGCCAGACCCAGTCCGCTGCCCTGGATATCCTGGTGCGCCAGGGTATCGACCCGGACGACGTCGAGCAGCTGTGGTCGCAGCTGGGCGATGACTACTTCCTCAAGCACAATGCAGCCGACGTTGCCTGGCACAGCGATGCGATCCTGCAGCAGCCTGCTGACGGCGGGCCACTGGTGCTGATCAAGGAAACCACTCAACGCGAATTCGAGGGTGGCACGCAGATTTTCATCTACGCCCCCGACCAACACGACTTCTTCGCGGTGACCGTGGCGGCGATGTCGCAGTTGAACCTGAACATTCATGATGCGCGCATCATCACCTCCAGCAGCCAGTTCACCCTCGACACCTATATCGTGCTGGACAACGACGGCGGCGCGATCGGCGACAACCCACAGCGGGTCCGGCAGATTCGCGATGGCCTCACCGAGGCGCTGCGCAACCCGGAAGACTACCCGACCATCATTCAGCGCCGGGTGCCGCGCCAGCTCAAGCATTTCGATTTCCCGCCCCTTGTGACCATCCTCAACGATGCCCAGCGGCCAGTCACCATCCTTGAGATCACCGCTCCCGACCGCCCGGGGCTGCTGGCCCGGCTGGGGCGCATTTTCCTCGAGTTCGACCTGTCGCTGCAAAACGCCAAGATCGCCACCTTGGGCGAACGGGTGGAAGACGTGTTCTTCATCACCGACGCCGACAACCAGCCACTGTCCGACCCACAGCTGTGCAGCCGCCTGCAGGAGGCCATCGTGCAGCAGTTGCAAGCCGGCCAAGCCAGCACACCCCCTGCACGCGTGACTTTTTGACGACCAGACGATTGACGAGACCTTGCGCCAATGAACCATGCCTTGACCCAGCTCCAGCCTTACCCCTTCGAAAAGCTTCGCGCCCTGCTGGCCAGCGTTTCACCTGCGGCGGACAAACGTGCAATCGCCCTGTCGATCGGCGAACCCAAGCACACCTCGCCGGCGTTCGTGGCCCAGGCGATGGCAGACAACCTCGACAAGCTGGCGGTGTACCCCAGCACCCTGGGCCTGCCAGCCTTGCGCCAGGCGATCGGCCAATGGTGCGAGCAACGCTTTGGCGTGCCAGCGGGTTGGCTGGATGCCGACCGCCACATCCTGCCGGTCAATGGCACCCGCGAAGCGTTGTTCGCTTTCACCCAGGCAGTGGTGAACCGCAGCGATGACGGCCTGGTGGTCAGCCCCAACCCGTTCTATCAAATATACGAAGGTGCCGCCCTGCTCGCCGGTGCGACCCCGCATTACCTGCCATGCCTGGAAGATAACGGTTTCAACCCCGATTTCGATGCCGTGCCGGCAGAGGTCTGGCAGCGCTGCCAGGTGCTGTTCCTGTGCTCGCCAGGCAACCCAACCGGCGCCCTGGTGCCCCTCGACACTTTGAAAAAGCTGATCGCGCTGGCTGACGAACACGACTTCGTGATCGCCGCCGACGAGTGTTACAGCGAGCTGTATTTCGACGAAGAGGCGCCACCCCCTGGGTTGCTGACCGCCTGTGCCGAACTGGGGCGCAGCGATTTCAAGCGCTGTGTGGTGTTCCACAGCCTGTCCAAACGCTCCAACCTGCCGGGCCTGCGTTCAGGTTTCGTCGCGGGCGATGCCGACATCATCAAGCCCTTCCTGCTGTATCGCACCTACCATGGCTGCGCCATGCCGGTGCAAACCCAGATGGCCAGCATCGCCGCCTGGCAGGACGAAGCCCATGTGCGGGCCAACCGCGACCAGTACCGGGCCAAGTACGACGCCGTGCTGGACATTCTTCAGCCGGTGATGGACGTGCAACGCCCCGATGGCAGCTTCTACCTGTGGGCAAAGGTGCCCGGTGATGATGCCGCGTTCACCCGCGACCTGTTTGCGTCCCAGCATGTGACGGTGGTCCCGGGTTCGTACCTGTCCCGCGAGGTACATGGCGTAAACCCGGGCGCAGGGCGTGTACGCATGGCGCTGGTAGCGCCGCTGGCAGAATGTATCGAGGCGGCTGAGCGGATTCGGGCTTTCCTTACGGCGTAAAAAGGCGGTGCATAGTTGAGGCATGCACGGGCACTCCATGATCGAGACTCAAGCGCTCAGATCAGGAGAACCTCGCATGCTTCCACTGCCCTTTTGCCGCTGCCGTACCGATAAAGACCCGCAGCTTTCCTATGAGAACGCCATCGCCATCAACCCGCTGAACGCCTTGGCCAGCGCCTCGTCCGCTCGCCGTAAAAAACGCTCGGTTGCCGAACACGGCAAGCTTTGGCCGACAGGCAGCACACTCAATATCGCGTTTCTGGGCGCACCGGCGCCCGAGCTCAGGGAAGCCATTATTGATGTCGCGGTCGGTTGGCTGGCCTACGGCAACCTTCGCTTCCGCTTCATGAAGAACAACGCCCCTGAAGCAGATATCACCATCCTGACCACCCACGAAAGAGGGCCGATCAACGAATGTTCGATCGGCACCGACTGCCTGCTGGACCGACCTGCCGAGTCAATGGTGCTGACGGTCAGGCCGGATAATGGCGAATACTTCACCAATACCGTTTTGCATGAGTTTGGTCATGCCTTGGGCGCACAGCATGAGCACCAGCATCCGGATGCCCGAATCCCCTGGAACAGGCAGCGCTTGCTGGAACTGCACACAGGGGCAGGTGGCTGGACTGAGCAGGATGTCGATGAACAGTATTTCAACCCATTGGAGGTCTCAGGTTTATTGATGACTGACTATGACCCCCTGTCCGTCATGCACTACCCGGTTTCCCCGGCACTCACTGACGGCTTGTTCGAGATACCGCTCAATACCGAGCTGAGCGAGAAAGACAAAACCTTCATGCGCCTTGCCTACCCGTATTGATCATGGAGTAACCGGGCTGCGCTCAGCGTTAACTATCTACCGCCGCACAGCCACTCAAGGCCCGCACCATGGTGCTTTCTTCACAGGAGACGTCCACCATGGTCACTTCCAGACTCCCTCAGCGCCTGGACCAACTGTCGCCCGCTCAGTCCAGGGCTCTTGCCTTCAAAGAAAGCCCGCGGAATCTGCGGTCGGGCAGCCTTCTCACCCGCTCCATGGGCCCCACCGGCAAACTGTGGCAGCCAGGCCGACTGCTCAGGGTGTCATTCGTGAGTAACGGCCGCGAGGCGCTCAAAGCCCGCATCTACGAACTGGGCCGTTCCTGGATCGACCTGTCGGGCGCGAACCTGCTCATGGAGCGGGTCGAAGATAACGACCCGAGCGCCGAGATCAGGATTTGCTGTGCCCCCGAGGCCTACCTGAACGGTACGCACCTGGGCACCAATATCCTCGAGAGTGGCTCGCCCAACCTGATGTTGTGCTTCGAACCCGGTGAAGAGCTGTTCGAATTCACGGTGCTGCACGAATTCGGCCATATCTTCGGCCTGGACCACGAACACCAGCACCCGGAAGCGGACATCCCATGGAATGACCGGGCCATGCAGTACTACGCCAGAGAGTTGGGCGGGGCAAGCGAAGAAGAAGTTCGCAAGCAGGTGTTCAACAAACGCCCGTCCGCCGACCTCGTCAACATTGGCTACGATCCACATTCGGTGATGCACTACCCGGTAGAACCCTTCCTGACCACCAACGGCTGGCGGGTGGGCATCAACGCCGAACTGAGTGAAAAGGACCTTTCATTCATGCGTGAAGCCTACCCACATTGACCGGTACGGCTAGCGAACGTGCCCCAGGTTCGCCTCGCTCATGTCCAGCTCGCCCAGCACCTGGCGCACGACCTCATCACCTACCAGGTGCTGGCGATGCAGGCTATACAGCTCAAGCCGCTGGGCGCGCAGTGCGCGCAAGCGCAACCGCCGCTCCAGCTGATCCATCTGCTCGGCCAACGCCCTGGCTTCGGCGCTGTCGTTGTAGCTGTCCAGTTCATCACGGTATTCGGCCATCAGCCGGGCCTTGAGCTCCGTCGCCAAGGTGGCCTGGGCGGCGTCCTGGGGTGCACTGCTGTCAATGACCTCTTCTGCTTCCAAGGCGTGGATCGCGGCCTCGGCGGTGCGGCGCCAGGCCTCCTGCACCTCTTGATGCAAACGCTCGTCCGGGCTCTTGGTCACGCCGCGCAGCAACAGGGGCAGCGCGATGCAGGCACTGATCAGTGACAGCAAAATGACACCCGCGGCAATGAAGATCAGCAGGTCCCGCTCAGGGAATGCCTTGCCTGCCCCCATCAGCAGCGGGATGGACATGACGCCGGCCAGGGTCACCGCACCCCGCACGCCGCCCACCGTAAGCAGCCAGCAGGACCGCGCGGTGGGCATCAGCACCAGTGCCGGCTTGCCACGCCAGTGGCGGATAACGCCGATCGCGCGCCAGATACTCTGCACCCAGATGAACCGTAGCAGAATCAGCGCGGCAAAGATCGCCACCACGTCCAGGCAGCGCCAGGCCAGGGTCGGCCACAGGGTAGCTTCGTGGCTGACCACCGCCTTTATGATGTCCGGTAATTGCAGGCCCAGCAGCAGGAAAATAAGTCCATTGAAGGCGAACTCCAGCAGCGACCAGACACTGCGGTTGAGCAGGCGGGTGGTGGTTTGGCGAGGCAGCAGGTCCAGCCAGCTCTGCATCATGCCTGCCGCCACAGCCGACAGGATGCCCGACACCCCCAGGCGCTCTGCCAGAACGTAGGCCGCGAAAGGCAACAGCAGCATGAACACCACATGGGTGGCAGGGTCGTCCCAGCCACGGGCGATCATCCAGGCGCGCAAGCGGCCGACCAGCCAGCTGAGGGCCACCCCCACTGCCAGCCCGCCCAGGGCCACCAATACGAAGCTGAAGCTGGCGTCTGCCAGCGAGAACACACCGGTAATCGCCGCTGCCAGGGCGAATTTGAAGGTCACCAGGCCTGAGGCATCGTTCATCAGCGCCTCGCCCTGCAACATGTGCATCAGCGGGGTGGGCAAGCGGTCCTGGGTGATGGCTGAAACAGCCACGGCGTCGGTCGGCGAAAGCACCGCCGCCAGGGCGAACGCTACTGCCAGCGGGATACTCGGCAGCAGCCAGTGGATGAAGTAACCCGCCCCGACCACGGTGAACAACACCAGCCCGACGGCCAGCGCTACCACCGGCCCGCGCATGCGCCACAGTTCACGCTTGGGGATGCGCCAGCCATCGGCGAACAGCAGCGGCGGCAAGAACAGGAACAGAAACAGTTCTGGGTCCAGCGCCACGTGCAGGCCAAGGGTGGGCCAGGCCAGCAAGGCACCGGCCGCGATCTGCACCAGTGGCAGGGGGAGTGGAACCATGCGGCCGACCAGCTTCGACACACTGACCAGTGTCAGCAGAATGAGGACGGTATAAGCGGACTGCATCCGTTCGGGTTTCCTTTTGAGCAGTAACGGCGACTAAAGGCGAAACATCGACTTTGAAACAATATGTTAGCGGCCTCCTGAATGGCAAAACCGCTGCACCATGGTCGTAAAAGACCATTGAATATGTAACATGATGATGCTTCGGTGACAGCAGGGTCGATTCGTTCCCCAGGATTACAGCGGGTGCAGCCAGCGCTGCCCAGCCCCATCACGTCCCCACCCGTGGCACTTGTAGAACCGTTCCCGCATAATCCCGTGGTTAACATGATAAACGGAGAGGTTGGGGTAGCCTGTGACCCCAATGTGCACAATGACCTACACGCTCTATGGCATCAAAGCCTGGGACGCGCTAGTAAAGTCAGGTAACTTCAATAGAATCAATGCTTTGAGCCAATTTCGGCGCCTTACAATGGCGCCGTTTTTGTTCGTTTCAGCCCCAATAGAATCAGGCCCTTGCGGATGCATTTTGGGGAGGGATTTTCGTTCTCCAGTGCTTCTAAAGCCGTGTGGGATGATCCTGCGCCCACCCTCACCCGGCCTCTTGGTGCATCTGCTGAAAGGGTGGTTATTTTGGGCGTCTACGCCGAACAGATAAGCTTGTGACCACCTCCAACTCAAGCGGTGGCCTGTAGCTATGGGGTTATAAAAAAACCCCGGGGCGCCCGGGGTTTTGTTAGCTATCGCATTTGAGCTTGACCTTCTCCCATCGCCGAGCTAGGAGCTCGAACTCTTGGAAAAGTGTGTCAATTTTGTTTTGACGACGAAGCTCTATTATGAATGCGCGCATTGCCGCCCAATCTCTAACCGCCTGGCTGTAGACAGCACGTTTGTAGATGCTCTCATCAAGGGCACCTTCTCGGATTCCGAGCGCAATGAACTCGTAATTGTTAAGGATTGCGAGCATGTGAGCGCGATTCTCGTCCTTGGACTTGTCGCGAGACGCCAAAGACGTGAAATCACCGCCGTTGCTGTGAATCGCACTGACAGCCTTCTTGGACTCGATCAGGCTAGAATCGGATTTTTGGGTAAGCAGCAAGTCAATGGTTGCTCGCTGCCTGGATAGCTTCTCGTTGTGCACGATGGCCGCCCGGGAGAGCTTTCCATTGATATAGATCGTAAAAACGGCGGCGCCTGCGCCAAGCAGGACCACCGCCGTTTGAACCCAAAACCCGATTGATTCGCCTAGGAATTTAAACTCGGGCTGAGCGCTTGCAGGATCCATTCAATAGTCTTCCCATCCATCACGTAGCAGTTTGGACATCGATCACTCCTTGAGAACGGTTCTCGATAATTAAGGTTTGCCAAGCAACTATAGCATGTCCAATCTCGTCTTGAACCTCCTGTTCCGATAGAAAGCTCTGCTTGTTGCTCCCTACATTTCGAGGGGTTTTCTACAAAAAATTCCCTGGGATAGCGCTATCTGGTGCAGATTTTTCATCAAGATCCAGGCCAGCGCCCGGCCTGCTTGCACGGAATCTATCGTATGGCACGCTCGTAACGAAAGGTAAGAGTCGCACATTCTTGTACTGCAGCAGTATGGGAAGTATGAGGCCGCAGCCCCTGCCCCACTTGGCTCTCGCCCGGGTTCTGTCTAAAACGGAGTAAGGGTTTTTCGCTGATTTCGGCCAGTAAATGCTTGGTTCCACTACCGAGTTTTAGACAGCCGGGCAGGCCAGAATCACCGGCCTGGGATCACGCCACATCCTCATGCTCGGCTAATGCCCACAACCGTGCTGCCTCGGCGAAATCGAGCATGTCACACAGCTGGTCGGCATCGACATCCCCTCTCCGATAGGCTGCCATGGCCTGGTCAGAGAGGACCATAGCTCTGCCATCGGGGTCAGCGACCAGGGCCGGCTGGTCTTCCAGCTCAGCCAGCCAAGCCATCGGCAGATTCAACTTTTCACCGTCCATAGCTGATCGATCCTCGTCGTGAAGGACTGGCTCATCATTTCCCGCTTCATGCCCCAGTCCGGCGCGGCCGGCACGCTGGCGGCCCGCATCGTCCCTCTCCCCCAGCGCTCGTTGATATCGTCCATCACCTGCATCAGCCGGTCACAAGACACCGACTGCTTGAGCGCAAACAAATCCTCAGAAAACTCGCCAGGCTGCCGCAGATCCATCAGCAGCACCTCGGCCTTGCTGTAGCGGTACCCGGGGCGGAAGATCCGCTCAACGGCATCCGTCGCCAGTCTCGTCATCAACAACGTGTCGCAAGTGGGGTAAGGCAGCTCCACAAGCGCACCCTGGGCGTGATGCGCTTCATCCGGGTTGAACATGCCAGTGCGGATGCTCACACGCATGCGCTTGCACACGGAGCCCTGGGCCCGAAGCTTTTCAGCAGCCCGGCCAACATAGGTGGCCACCGCCTGTTTGATAGGCGCCAGCTCACTCAGTCGCTTACCGAACATCCGGCTACTGCAGATCTCCTGCTTGGGCGGCTCGACCTCATCCAGATCTAGGCAGGCGGTACCGCCCAGCTCGCGGGCGGTCTTCTCCACCACGACGCTGAACTTCTGGCGCAACGTCCAGGCATCCGCCTTGGCCAGGTCCATGGCCGTGCGAATTCCCATCGCATCGAGGTGCGCAGTCATCCTGCGGCCGATGCCCCAGACCTCCTTGACCTCAGTGTTGCGCAGCACCCAGTCGCGCTTGACCGGATCGGTGATGTCGACCACACCGCCAGTGTGGCTCAACAGCCGCTTGGCGGTATGGTTGGCCAGCTTTGAGAGGGTTTTGGTGTGAGCGATGCCAACCCCAACCGGTATGCCTGTGCACTGAAAGATCCGTGAGCGCACTCGCCGCCCGAATAGGGTCAGGTTTTCCTGGATGCCTGACAGATCAGCGAAGCACTCATCGATGCTGTAGACCTCCGTGGCCGGCACCATTGACTCAATGAGGGTCATCACGCGCTCACTCATGTCGCCGTAAAGCGCGTAATTGCTGCTGAACGCGACTATGCCGTGGCGGCGCAGCTTCTCCTTGGCCTGGAAGTAGGGCTCGCCCATCTTCACGAAAGGCTTGGCGTCGTAGGACCTGGCGATTACGCACCCATCGTTGTTGCTCAACACCACGATAGGAGTCTTGGCAAGGTCCGGCCGGAAGACGCGCTCGCAACTCGCATAGAATGAGTTGCAGTCGATCAGCGCGAATACCTGGTCACTGCGCATGGTCACGGACGCTATAACGCACCACGCCCCAGACCACCAGCTCATCACCTTCCATCACGTACCGCGGCGGATAGGCTTTATTTTCCGACTTGAGGATTACCACCCCGTCCCGTCGATGCAGACGCTTGCACATCGGCTCGCTGTTGATGGCAGCAATTACGATGTCGCCGTGCTCTGCCTCTCGCCCGCGATCCACAATCACCAGGTCGCCAGAGTAGATGCCGGCACCCTGCATGCTGTCCCCCTCCACTTTTACCAGATACACATGGGGTGCGCGGATGTCGAATAGCTCATCAAGGGACAAATGCCCCTCCAGATGATCCGCTGCAGGCGACGGAAAGCCGGCCGGGACGTGGAAGGAGTACAGCGGTAGAGGTTCAGATCCGCCTAGCGGCGTACCCAGGATTGTGACGGTCATGAGAAAGGGTCCAATGCAAACTGTATGCATATACAGTAAATCTGGCATTGGGCAGCCGGTCAATCCTGGTCAATGGAATTTCTGACGGACGAGAGGTGGAAAATGTGCGGACGCTACTCACTCTATGAGTCGATGGATCACTACTTGAAGCAGCTAGCATTGGACCTGGTGGTGATAAACGGGTACGACCATGAGCCGATCAGTCGCTACAACGTAGCGCCGTCAACCCGCGTCGAAGTGATTCGCCAGGTGGAGGAAGGCCTGACCATAGACCGGGTCAGGTGGGGATGGTCGCCCTTTTGGGCGAAAGGCAAGCGCCCAGACCCGATCAATGCCCGGGCCGAGACGGTGGTGACAGGACGGTTCTTCAAAGGGTTATGGCCTCAAGGTCGGGCCCTGGCGCCTGCAAATGGCTGGTTTGAGTGGGTGCCTGATGCGGAAAACCCGAAGCAGAAACAGCCCTACTACATCACCAGCGCCGACGGCGCCCCGCTCTACTTCGCCGCGCTGGCCGAGGTGCACCAGGGAATTGAAGCCGATGAGCGAGACGGGTTCGTTATCATCACAGCAGCTGCAGACCAGGGGCTGATTGACGTCCACGATCGCAAACCCCTGGTGCTCACCGCTGAAAGGGCCAGGGAGTGGCTGGACCCGGCCACCTCGCCGGACCGCGCTGCGGAGATCGTAGAGTCAGGCTGCAGGCCAGCGGAGGATTTCCGCTGGTTTGCTGTTAGCAAAGCTGTGGGGAGCGTCAAAAACCAAGGCGCTCATCTGATCGAACCACTCAATGACGCTCACCACCAGGGCGCCCTAGAGCTTTGAGCTGGTAGTCAGTCACCGCCTGGAATTGAGCCTCAGCTATCAAACGAAGCCGCTCCACTTCAAGAGGCGGCTCACCGGCTGACTGTGCCTCATGGAATCTCCGGAGAGCATCCACGGCATCCGTATACATTGGGTGGTCAGGATACAGGATCGGAGCTTTCGACTTCACGCGAGATCCTCCTGCTAGGCGTCAGTGCACCGTTGAAGGTGCCCGGCCCTGCTCAATCAACTGGAAATCTAAAACAGCTTCGAATAGGGAATCGGCAAGCAATCGACGCTGTCGGACTTCCTCGCTTGGCAAACCGGCATCCTCAGCCTCTTGGCACCGGCGAGTGGCATCAATGGCTTGTCGGATCAAGGACTCACCTGCCTTGATCGTGCCTATGAAGCTGCGTTTGGTCATCAATCCACCTCAGACACATTCCATTTCGCGCCAATGATGCCATCCAAAATGGATAAACGCCTGGGAATACTAATCGGGTTTCGGAGGATTCTCGTCCTCGTATGTGAGATCAACTACTAGCTTTACCGCCTCTTCATCGTCCTCCAGCAACTGGACGTCCCCCTCGTTATCTTCCACCTCATAGAGCTCGTCGAGGTCTTCCCGCTTATACCATTCTGGAATGTCTTCCCCGCGATACGTCCGTAATTTTACAACCATCTTCAAACCCTCCGTGCGTATCAAGGTGACATGGACGAGTCGGGCAGAGTTCAGCCGGATGATGCAGCGCCCCGGTAGGCGAACATTAGCGACAAGCGCCCGCTGCAGCCTCGAGTAAGCGCTCGTAGCCAATACGTTGCCGGCGCTCTGCCAGGAGGGCCCGCACCTTTACTTCCAGGCTGTCGCTCTGTCGCAGGCTCGCGGCGGCCCAAGGTGGTACGGCTACATCGGGAGTTCGGCAAGGAACCTGCACCGGCACCTCCACGCGCACTGTGCGGATCTCCGGCTCGACCCTACCTGCACAGCCGGCAAGCAGGAGGAACCCGGCGAGCACCCCCATCCCTTGCAGGGATTGCCTTGCAATGGTCATAGGCCAAGCTCCTTGTCGATGATCGAGGTCGCGGCCTGGCGCTGGTCGCCACCGGTGCGCTCCTGCTGCAAGCGTTTGGCGGCCTGGAAGTCGGCCTGGGCCCTGTCCTTGGCTGCGTCTACGGCCTGCCGGGCATCGGCCTGGCGTTGCTCGCCGGCCAGCTGCAGGTCGCCCAGGGCCTTGCCTTGCTCAGTCGTCAGGGCAAGCAGGTTGTCTCGGGCCGCCTGGCAAGCAGCGGCCTCCTCTGCCATGGCCGTGACATTGGCTCGAGCATCCTTGATCTGGCCGTGCTGCCACCAGATGACGCCGGCGGCGGCCAGGGCCAGTATTAGCCAGGGCGGTATGGCCTTCAGTGCAGAGAGCGCGGCGTTCATGCCAGGGCCCCGCCCATCTCCACCCACTTGCCCAACAGCTTCTCCAGACGGTGCGGGTTTTGCCCATAGGTGTTACCGGGGAAGCTCGCCCACTCCTTCGAGCACTTAGCGATCGCCTCAGAAATCCGGCCATCCTTGATTAACTGGAGAGCACCACGCTCGCCCAGTTTCTTGATGGCTGCCAAGTCTTGAGCCTCCGGCGTGAAGCGCCCGTGAAACCCATACTTGGAAACAACTTCGTCCCATGTGCCCGCCAGGAACTGGTACCGGCCCGCCGCAGTGCTGGTGACCAGCTTGCCGTTGATGGGGAATGTCAGCTTGCGCCGTGGGTGGTCGGCGTAACCCTGGAACAGGCCACCGCCGTAAAGCACGTTGTAGCCGTCGTCACTTGCCTTGATGGTAGATGTACCTTCACTCCACGCCAACAAGTCGAGAAAGGTCAGTACGTTCTTGCCGCCAGCCTGCTCCAGATTTATTCTTGCCATTTTATCTACTCCGAAGATTTATAAATAAAACCAACTTACAACACAAAAAAAAAGGAAAACCATGGTTAAAAAGATTTACGAAACATGGAAAAAGCATGCAGAAAGTACAAAAAGAGGACTACTAACGTTTGTATTCGCAACTCTCTGCACCACTATCTATGTAGTAATATACATGTATCGAAATCAATTCGGAGATTATCTATCTCATGATCAGTCCGATTGGGGAACGTTTGGCGACTATTTCGGGGGAACTCTAAACCCAATCCTGTCGTTCGTAGCCTTTCTCGTTTTAACACTGACCTTCAGGCAGCAGCTGAAGGATGGTGAAAGAGCTGATAAAAACCATCGTGAAATACTGGACAATCAGCGTTTTTTCGAACTCTTGTCTCTTACACATGAGGCAGCTAGGGGCGTCGATATTGATGACCCTTTGGAAGCTGATGCAACTAAAAGAAAAAACTTCCAAAACCACCGCGCCATTGGGAGAGCCTGGAATTACCTCAAGTCGAGCTTTTCTGAAATATCAGACGAGCCAGTAGACTACCAAGCGTTTTATAATTCGAGGATTGAAATATACAAACCTTGGCGAAGTCAGATGTGGCCTTCGCTTGGCAGTTATTTCGAAACGGTATTATTTATGATCCAAAGATATGTTCATCTTGATAAGAATATTGAGCAATCCGAGTATTGCATGAGAGCCATCAGAAACCAAATGACCGTACATGAACGTAACATCTTGTTTTATGAAATGCTTAACTCCCAAGATTGCCACGCATACATGAAAAAATTTAAAAGTTGGAATTTTTGGCGAGGTGGGGGTGATGGTATGGATGCGCATCGGTCACAGTTGATCGACCAAGCTGTCGGATATCACCGATCGCATCCATAATGAGCACTTCTAGTAAATTTATCCAAATAACGAGCACTGAGGTTAGGTTAGCTAATGGAAGCTCGCCCAGCAAACGGGTTGTAGGTATTAGGATAAATGCCATGGAAGATGCGATTTCGCCGTCACTAGGTGCATACGTTTATCGACACGACAATCCCCGTATTGGCGAGCTGGTCGGTGTTATGTCGCTGTCAATCGCTCAGGGGCACCTGCCGCACTGGCCGTACTCCCAACACATGGCCCTTGTCGATCGAGCCATGCGCCCCGTCTTCGAAGCTCAGGTAGTGCGCGAAGGTCTGCGATCGCTGGGAGCTCGACCATAGCCAGCCCCAAGGCTGGTCGCCTAGGTTGACCCAGGCTTCGAACAGCTCGGCCAACGATGGCAGGTAAAAATCCGTATGGCCGTCAGCGATGTAGGCCCGGGCCGCGCGGGCCGCAGGGTAGTCACCTTGTTCGCCTAACAGCGCGTCGGTGTTGGCCAACCCATCGATGATGCTCTTTGACACGGCATCGTCTGCGTACGCGCCCCACTCAAAGCTGGTCGCCGAGGCCTGGCCGAGCACCAGGTGGTAGGCGGGTTTATCCCCACGGGCCGGAATGGTGCCGGCGTACAGGCCACCCTGGCCTGGCCAATACTCGCCGACAATGGGTAGTTTGGAAGTGTCATTCATGGATGCGTCTCCGTGATGGGTCAAACCTTGATGCCCTTGCGTGCCGCGTACGCCCGAAGATCGGCAACAGTTAGGGCTTGCTCGCTGGCCGTCAGTACAGCCGAGTGCAACTGCAGTGCAGCAACGTCACAGGAGCCGGCGTAGTCCTTGAACAAACTGCCCAGCCGAAGCTTGTTGACGGTCGGGCGGCGCGGTAAACCACCCGTGGTGCTCTGTGTGACGGTGCGATTGTTGGTATGGTCGGTAAAGATGATGCCGGCCGTGGAGACGATGATGCTGTACAGCGCCCAGCTGGCCGCATCGGCCGCCGACAGGTTGGCCCGCGGGAAGGTCTTGTCCGAAGCGGTATTACCGTATCCAGCGTTGACCGAGACCTGCCCGTTACCACTGAAGAACATGGCCAGGCCATCGGCGGCGCCGCCGTCGGCGGCCAGCCCGTCATAGGTGCCGACGAAGCCGGGTCGAGTGGCGCCGCTGGAGTTTGCATCACCGGAGCGGGCGATTAGGAACAGCGTGAGCTGAGATGGCTCCTGGACGCCCAGCTGCAGGAAGTTGGTCAAGCTGTTGCAGGTGACTCGATCGGCCAACACAACCGGCGTGCCCACGACACTGCCTTGGGCCTTGCCCTTGACGTAGTTGCGTACTGCCTTGGCCAGGCTATTGTTGGTGAAGTGAATGGCTTCTACCGCACGGCGCACAGGTGGCGAGTACTCGGTAACGTAAGCCTCGGCATCGACGCCATCTGCAAGAAATTGAACACCCATTGGAAATCCTCTCGG
This sequence comes from Pseudomonas sp. S60, assembly GCF_016647865.1. Classification (NCBI taxonomy): domain Bacteria; kingdom Pseudomonadati; phylum Pseudomonadota; class Gammaproteobacteria; order Pseudomonadales; family Pseudomonadaceae; genus Pseudomonas; species Pseudomonas sp. S60. The sequence continues at coordinate 67,003 of NZ_JACVVH010000002.1, forward strand.
TTAAAAGCCGGTTGCGCGGCTGTACTGGAACATGACGCACGGGTTGTGCAGAGCGAAGGTATTGCCCAGTGGGGAGACGGCGGTGTCGTGCAGGCCGTGGGAGTCGCGCAAGTTGCCGCGCGCACCGAGCACTGGGCCGGAAGCCGCAGGATCACCATTACGGCCCCGGGCATAGCTCAGGACGGCATTTGTGTTGGCCTCCCGAGACAGGGTGATCCGCACGGTATCCTTGGCAGTCACCGCCACACCCGTGATGATCTCGGCCACGACATCGTTCTCGCGGATGTCAAAGCCCATGTTCACCGTCTGGGCGCAAAGGGCCGTGTCCAAGACCAGCGGGCCGCTGGGCACATGAAACTTGACGTCCACATAGCCTGCCTGCCAGTCAACAGCGATTGGTTCGAGTGGGCGCCATTTGCCGCTGCGGCGAATCATCGTTTGGTACATGGCGCGGCTGCGGTATTCACCGAGCAGCCAGGAGCCTTCGTTGGTCAGGTGCAGTTTGTCGACGTCCACTACTGGGATGATGTACACCGGAACCGCTAGCACGAAGTCGGGTCGCTCGCGGCTGATTCGCCACTGCGCCAGGGCCACCGTGTTTTTGTCAATGCTGTAGACCCGATGGGCGGCGACCTGATAACTGAAGATGTAGGGCTGAAACTGCTGGCCGGTGATGCCCACGATCTGTCGGGTCAAGGTGTCGAACAGGGCCAACATCAGCTGGGCATATTGGTAAGGGGAGCGGGTAAAGGCGCCTACGTAGTTCGACTCGCCTTGGTCCCAGCAATATGCCCAGCAGCTGAAAGTCTTGCCAGAGGCGTCAGCCAGGTTCTTGGCATCCTGCACATAGCGCACCATTTTGTTGTAAAAGGCGTTCGAGTCAGAGGACGGGCCAAGCTCTTCTACAGATCGAGCGCTGCGGCCTGGCGACGTGCCAAGGAATACCCAATCGGCATAGGCTTCACCGTCGGCCACCAGGCGCCGGACCACACCGTTGCACAGCGCAATTACGGGATCTTCGCCTTCACTCCCTTCGGTCTTCGCCACCAGAGGCACGAACGAGCCAGCGTTGTACCCCGCTTCGCCATTTCTGATCTTCGTGCCGCTTGCGATCATGATGTTGCTATACGGCTGCGTTGTGCTTATCGCCGGGACAGAGTTGACGGCCCGGCTCAACGACTGGCCATAACCAATGATGAGCATGATCTGCGTGCGCAGTTGGCAGTTGAGCATTGGAAACGGTGGTGGGGTGAGGCTGCCGCCAGCGGCGAGCGGCGGCGTGTTGTCGAAGCTCTGCAGAACAAAGCCGTATTGGTCGACAATCTCAATGCCAGGGAATGGGGTGTTTCTCCACGCCAGCCCGCCGAGGAATCCTTCGCCTGCGTTCACCCGGCCCATGACAAACCTGTTGGCGTCGAGAAATTCGAATCCATCGGCGCCAGGCTTGATCTGGCCCGTCGCCATTTCCAGGCCGCCATCCATGAGCAGAGTGCCATCCACTCTCAGACCTCCAATCATGAAACGATTGGCATCGAGAAACTCGTGGGAGATTTGCACGCTGGGGGATGGCTTGATGAGCGCCGCAATGGAGCTGTAATCCGCGGTGACTTTCTGGGCCGCTTGGTTCACCTGCACGAGCACGCTTTGCGTAGATGCCACGTTTTCTGCCGAGACCTGCTCGGAAAGCCCCGCCGCAATTTCGCTGCTGGCTGCGGCTTGCTGACTGGCCGTTGCCGCTTTCTGGCTCGCGCCCGCCTGCATGGCAGCCTGTGAAGCTGCATCCATCGCTTCCTCGGCCGAAGCGCTGGCGGCTGCGACATCGGTACGGGCCTGCTCGATTGTTTGGGCACTCGTAGCCACCTGCTCAGCTTTGATGGCGACGGTATCGGCTTGAGCCTGGACTTGACTGGTATTTGCGTCGACCTTGGCTGCCAGGGACTTGACTTCGGCCAGGTCGCTTTTGGTCGCGTCCCGGGCGTCCTGAACCTGGCCCAGCATCTGTACCGTGGCGTCGATCTCAGGGCCCGTATGGGCGCTGTCATAGGCCATAAAATTTTCTCCGGACATAAAAAAACCGTCATAAGACGGCTTGGCAATAGGGTGTTGACTCAGGACACGGACAAGATCAGGTTTCGCTCGGCGCCAGAAAGGGCGTCCACGGCTACTCCGGAAATCACTTGTGGAAACTCTACGCTCACCGAGCTGATGTGCAGAGCCGGAGAAAGCGTACGGTCCAGCCGCATAGCTGGCTGAGCGCCGGTCATTGTCACGCCCCACGATCTTGTGGTGTTGGGCGTGAGGCCGATACACAGCAACAATTCGTTTTGCAGGCGTGTGGTGATGCTTACCGGTACAGCAGGCGCCACATGCGCTTCCAGGGTGATGCTGGACCAACCAGGCGCCCTGAAGGCCAGTACGCTGACGAACAGGGCGTTCGATGCGTCCTTCACCCATCGAGGCGCCATCAATCCCGGCACGTATCGGGCCGTACATAGGTAGTCCTGCCCACCGGGAGCCCAGTGCTGCCAGCCAGCGCTGGCCATATTTGTACCGACGCCCTCATTGCGGGGTGACATGACAGCGACGATCAGGTCGCCAGGCTGCACGCCTGCGGGGAAAGAGGCCTCTACAGACGCCACGCCGGTGCTCAGCAATTCAGTCCCACCGACGAACTCCCAGCTTGACCAAGGACCAGGCAGTGCCCCACCCATAAATGCGGCCTCAATCATGCCCTCGCCCCCACTGAGCCCACCCAGCCATCGCCGATCCAGATGAGAATCACCGTGGTCCACGAGCTCCCAAGTACCGGCACCTGGTTGTTGTTCCAAAGCACCCCCGCAGGCCAAGTTACTTCGGCTTTACCTAGCACATGCAGCACGACAGACATGGCCCTCCCTGCAGCGGGTGGATTAGTTATGACCAGCTGCCGAGGCTGGCTGGCCTCCACCTTGAACACTTGGCTCAAGCTAAGATCGAGGTTGGCAGTGGTGGCAGTAACGTCCAGATCGTAGCGTCGCAAGCTGCCAGAATACTCAACGCCTGATCCGTCGGGCTTAACTACCAAGGGCAGGCCACCCTTACCAGCAAGCGCAGGCAGCCCAGCTGAAGATTGAGAGGCCGCGGCTGCCGCCTGGGCGGAATCACGAAACGACTTGGCATTGTCGGCATGGCCTTTGGCTGCACTTGCCTGCTGCCCTGCGGCCTGAGCGCTTTGACCAGCAGCCGTAGCGCGATCCTTGGCCAGCTCCACCTGGGCTGCCCCATTCCTGGCGGCAAGCTCCGCGCTTGAAGCAGCCGCATCGACCTGATCATCGATGTGGTCGATCACCCGATTGATCTGGTCCCCAAGCTGCGGCAACGCTGAGAGGAACGTGTCCGCCTGGGTCGCAAAGGTACCCGCAGAATTCTGGCGGCTTGGCGCATCCGGCAGCGGCGTGATAGTTGGTGTTGCCATCAGATAAGTCCTTCAACAGAAATTGAGCAGTCCGACGCTGTCGGGCCACTGATGACCAGATTGAATTCTTTGTAGTAGCCATAAAGGATGGTCGACTGATAGCTAGCTTCGCCAATCCATACCAGAGGCTTTGCCCGGTACTTACTGAGCAACCGCTGCACCTGTGAAACCATGCCGGTGGGCACCATCACGTCGAACTCAGCGCGCTTGGAGTAATCACGCTCGACGATGACCATGTTGCCGAAATCATCGCGCTCCTTGCGACTGTAGTCCGTGATGCCTACCGAAGTGCCATACAAGGCTTCGCCCAGTATCGCTGCCTTCCCCAGGATGAGTGCGCCGACCTTGGCTGTGCCTCCTGGCTTGGATACCTTGATTTCGATCGAGCCGTAGCTGCCCACAGGCACATCCAGCAGGACGAAGTCTTCGTTCACCTCCACTGGGGAGAAAAAGTAGTCGTACCAATCGTTAATCCCGTCGGTGGAGACCGGTGACACATTCGACTGGTACACAATGCCCTGGTAGGGGTCGACTGCCCGGACGTAAATCGATGCAGCGTCCAGCCCGAAGAAAGCCAATGAATCAACGGCTCGCCCGGGAACGATGGTCAGCGAGATGCTTTCGGGGTTGGTGGTGACCGTCCCGATTTTGTCGTCGAACATCCGCCACCGGTTTGTCGGCCCAAGATCCAGCCAGGTGGGGGGATCAGTAGGCTTCGCGGTTGGGCTTTTGTTGCTGTTGGCCACGAGAGCTTCGTAGTTCCGATGGTCAAGCATCACTGTGTCGCCGATCGAATACGACTTGGTCGACGCCCATAGAGGGAAGTCGACCTCCGGCACATTAGTCAGCATCGACGCGACCTGAAAAGCCTGCCCAATCTGAACCGCAAAGGGCTCAGCATTGGGCTCTACCAAAAACGCCTCCATCACCGCCATGTTTGGGGTGATGTCGACGGGCTCAATGATCCTCACGGGTACAGCTCCTGTTCCAGTTTCTGCGGTAGAAGATCAGTGTTCTTGGCGGCTTTCTGGGTATTTTTAGCGATGGCAAAGAGCGCAGACTTCAGCTCAGCGCGCAGCTCCCGGACCTCCGTTGCAGTAACGCCACCTTGGCCACCGGTGAGCATTGCGGCTGTCTGATTGGCGTTATAAATCCGGCTCGGCCCTGTGACTTCTAGCTCAGGGCCGCGCTCGCCCACCAGACGCAAGCCTCCACCAAAACTGCCGCCGCTTGCGTAACCAGGTACCCGCACAGTCTCGCCATTAGCCGCGCCAGCCCGGGCAATCGTGTCCATGAGATTGGCGTAGGTCACAGACCCATTAGCCAGCGCTCCTGCCCAAGTCGCCTGCCCAGATGCATCCAAGTCCCGCCCCAGCACGGTTTGATAGACGGCGCGTAGCAGAGCCACGTTGTTGTCGGTGTTATTTTGCTGAGCAGATCCAGCAGCTTTCACCGCCAGGGCGGCAGTGATAGCGTGGCTCAGACTGTCGACAGCCGAGGCGACCGACACCACCGAGTTGTCCACACCATTCAATGCATCAATCTGCGCCTGTGCCAGGCTCAGCTGGGCATCGTACTGAGCGATCTGCAGGTCATAGGACTTCTTGGCCTGTTCGATCCTGGTCTGCAAGCTCAGAACCGACTTCTCAGCTGCAGTCAGTTGCTTGCCGTTTGCGGCTTCTAGCTGGCTAACGATGTTTGCCGTGCGGCCCTGGTCGCGGTTGTAAGCCTCGAGCGATGCGTAGGCGTTGCTGTTGTTCTGACTGACGACACTGAGCGCATCCTCAAGCCCGCTGACGCCCGCCAGAGATTTGCCCGCTCGCACCGTTGCCATGGCGCTATCAAGCGTGGCCAGCGCCTGAGCCCTGAGCATCTTGACGGCATCGTCGGTATCGCCGCGCAAGGACTTCAGCGCATTGCCAAGGGCGGTCCCAGCTGAGGTCAGGTCGCTGACGTTCTTCTGAGCGGTTTGCGACATGTCGTTCAGCGAGGCAACTTGAGCCTCGTATGCTTGCGTGAGCACTGATTTCTGAGCATTGATCGCTCGCTGGACAGAACCGAACGCAGCATTCACTCCATCCTGCAGCGCCTCCGCAACCTTGGCAGCTGCATCAGCCGCTTCCTGCGCTGCTTTTGCTGTGGCCTCTGCAGCAGCGTCGGCTGCCTCTTGAGCGGCTTTGGCGGCCTGAGCTGCTTTTGACTCCAGAATGTCGTAGGCCTGCGCCGCCGAACCCGCTGCACCGATCAGGGTCAGGTACATGCCCTGCCCAACTTCGGTGGTGAGGTCCAGGGCCTCGACCATCTTGCGATACGCCTCGCGGGTTTCCGGGAGCGTAACGTTCATGTCCTTGAACTGCTGCTGCACCGCCGACAGCGTCTTATCCGCCCGCTCGGTTTCACTGAAGAAAGCCTCGAAGTACCCGTTCAGGCTCTCGGTGTAGGCCTCCATGCCGCCGGCCGCGGTGACCATAGCGTTCGCCAGGTCCATCGAATGCGGGGATAGCTTCAGCATGGCCACGTCGATGAGGTCCAGCGACTTGTTGAAGCTCTCGAACGTGGCAATACGCTGCCCCAGCTCGGCGAAGCTGTAGCCAAAGCCCCCCACACCTTTATCCAGATAGGCGACCATCTGATCAGCAAACCCGCTGAACAGATCGTTGATCGCCGCCTGGATTTGCTCCTGGGTTTGACCCTTGGTGGATATCTGCTTGCGGGCAATGGTCAGGCCAGAGAAGGCGCCCTCACCCACAGACACGCCGATGCGTGCCAGCAGGTCCACCACGCTGTCTTGGGTCTCGCCGTAGGTCTGCTCCAGTGCTGCTTGGAACTCAGGGTTGAGCGCCGAGTAGCGCGTGCGTTTTTTGCTGGAACTGAACAGCCCGCCCTTTTTCTTCTGGTAGATGTATTCCCAGCCCTGAAAATCTCCGTCGCTCACGCCCAGCTCAAAGCCGCCATCCTTGGTCTGCCAGCTGCCGCCGAACAGCGCGGAGCTGACTTTACCCAGAACTGCAGAGGCCAGAGTCGAGCCGGTGAGCATGGCTGCCATCTTGCCGCCCACCAACTTGGACGCAATCTTGTCGGTCAGGCCCAGACTGGCCATCATGGTTTTTGCGAGTGGGTCGTATTTGATCAGGTCGAGATTCGTGACCTCGCTTGTCTTGAACCTCACCCCCTGGTCGTGCAGCTTGCCGCTCTGATAGGCGCCCGTGATGGCCGCCACCACCCACCCCACGGGGTTGGAAGCCATGGCCGCCAATTGCCCCATGAGACCGGTACTCACACCGGCTGCAGCACCGCCAGCGGCCGCAGCCCCGGTGTAACCAACGTAAGCACTACCCACGCCGATGCTGGTGCCCAGGGAGGCGGCACCTTGAGATACCGCAGTTTGCAACGCGGCCGAGGTGGCTGCATTCGCGGCTATCTGCGAGCTGGTAGAGCCCAGGATCGAGCTGACCACGCTGCTGAACCCACTGGAGAGGCTGCTAGTCAGTCCGCTGAACAGGTTGGCGTAATAGCTGTAGCCGCCATTGATGGCCCCACTCAGGCCGCCAGACGCCCAGCCGGAGGTAACGCTTGAGCCCACCCCTGTGATAGCGCTGTAGACCTTGTAGAGCATGTTGCCGGTACTTGCCAGCGAACTGAGCTGGCCAGTGCCGCCACCGCTCGAACCACTACCGAGCAGTTTGCCCCACACCGAGGAAAGGCCCTGTCCATTATCTGTACCAGTCAGCCAGCTGCTGATTGAGGCCAGCAGCGGCTTGGTAGTGAGCATGTGGATGATCTCGCCTAGAGTCTGCTTGAACCCCTTGACCAGGTCGTCCCATAGGCTGCTTGCGCCGCTACCAATGTTGGACCAGGCGTTGGCAAAAGCTTCGTCCACGCGGTCGATTGCGCCCTCGGTCATCTGCCCCCATAAAGTGGACTTGCTGCGGTTGACCTCATACTCGTTGCCGAGCTTGGCCAGCGCAGCTTGGTATACAGCAGCATTCTCGGGATACAGCGCCATCGCTGCATTGAGCGCCTTTTGATCCTCGATGTAGTCCTTGAGCAGCTTCTGCTCAGGATAAAGGCGCTCCATGAGCGATCCTGCCGAGGACGCCTGCTTCGCCACTTCGATAGCCTCAAGCTGGGCTCGGGTGGCCGCCACCAGCGCATCGTATTCGGCGCCGGACTGGGAAATGCTCTTCCCGGCCAAGGCCACCTTCACAGCCTTCTGAGCGTTGTAGGAGGCCAGCGCGGCGGCCCCTTGAAGCGTCGCCTTTGCTAACGCCGTCTGATCGGCTGCTTCCTGCTGCAGATCATAGGCCTGCTTGCTGACCGCGAGTTTGTCCTCAGCAGCCATCTGCCTGGTGATTGCGGAGGTGACCGCATCACGCGCCCCCGCCCCGGACTTCAGCAGTGCCTCCTCCACCTTCTGCTTGAGGGTGAACTCGCGGGAGCGATCGTTGCCGGCCAGGTAAGCAGCCGCCAACCCCTCAGCCGAGGCAATAGCGATGTCCGCCTGAACCTTCAGATCGGACAAGGCTTTGGCTTGATTTTTGGCCTGGGTAGCTGCCTCCTTGGCCGCGCCAGTCGCCCCTTTGGTGGCCTTGGTGGCTGCATCATCCGCCGCCTTCTGCGCATCCTTGGCAGCAGCCGCTGAGCGGATTGCGACGACCATTTCGTCAGTGAGCAGCTTGTTTTCGGCAATGTACCGATTAGCCGCTTGAAGCGCGGTTTTGTCCTGGGCGGTCGCTAACTGTTTCTGCAACTGCTCCAGGTACTTCTGTCCTTCTCCGGCAGCGGCTGCTTTGGCTGCCGCGTTCTGCCGTTCGGCCCGGGTGTTGTCATCAGTTTCGCCAGTCAGCTCGGCGAACGCTTGTTTCTGATTTTGCAGCAGCGCACTCAGTTCGGCCACGGGCTGCTGGCTGGACTCCAGGGTCCGGGCCATCTGTTCCGTAACACCTGGGATCAGCCGCAGCTGATCAGCCACCGCCTTCCAGTCAACGGTTATTCCTGCGGCCTGATCTTTTGATGCCTTACGCACCAAGTCCAGTGCAGCCTGAGCTTCGGCTGGTAGCTTCACCAGGCTGGCCATCAATCCGTCTGCGCCCGCTGCACCCATGTTGCGCAGGTCTGACTCAAACTTGTCGGCCATCGCCCCAGACATCTGGGCCAGCTTGTCCTGGGTGTCTGCAATTGTTGCCTGGAGCTCACGCAGGGTGACGGACTGCGTGGCCCTGTTGAGCTTGTTGAAACGCTCAGCGAGCTTGTCCACTGGATCAGCTAAATCGCCGAGCTTCTTCTCGAGAGAGCCAGTATTGTCCCGCAAGGTCAGAAATGCCGTTGCAGCCCCAGCGGCCAGCATCGCAATCCCTACCGGACCACCGAGCAGGCCGAGCAGGCCACGGCCGATACTGAGGAGCCCACCCTGAGCAGCAGACACTGCGGCCGTGGCCCGTGCCTCAGCCATTCGCGCTTCTGCGAGCTGAAGCGCCAACTGCTTTTCAACCGCCATACCGCTGACGCGCGTCTTGGACGCCGCCAACTCTTTTTCGGCCAAAAAGACAGCAGTCTGTGCCTTTTTCTGGTCTGCCTGAGCGGCGAGTAGCACCGCCGCAGCCTGGGAGCGTCGGGACAAAAAGTCTTCAATGGCGGCCTTTGCTGCCAGCACAGACCCTGCTGCAGAAGCGGCCAGTGATCGGGCGTACACAGCCAAAGCACCAGCAGCGGCAACGCCTGCGATTTCGGCGATAGTCCCGAAATTATCGGCCAACACCGATATGCCGGAGGCGAGCACTCCAGTGAGATCAGTGGATTCATTCAGCTGGCCCACGTAGACGGTGAAAGCATTGTTCAGCTTATTAAGAGCATCTCTGACCGCTACACCCATGCTGTCCGCAAGCAGCCCATTTGCCTCCGCGCTCCTATGCAGTCCTTCCGTCAAGGTATCGAGACTGAGCTTACCTTGGGCACCAAGACTGCGGATTTCCTCAGCAGTCTTGCCCGTGGCTTTCGCGATGGTGTCTACGACAGTAGGCATGGCAGCAAGGATCGACTGCCAGCCATCGGCGTCGATCTTTCCGGTTTGCAGCGCTTTCGAATAGGCATCAATGGCCGAACTGGCTTTGTCTACCGAAGCGGAGTTGGTCACCAGCAGATAGCTGAAGCTGTCCATGACATCCATGGACTCATCAGCACTGAGCCCCATCGAGCGAAGGCTGGCGGCTGTCCGGATGTAGAGTTCTTGAGCTTCTTCGAGCGGTCGGTAAGTGCGATTCGCCGTGGCCAGAAGCCGATCCTGGACGGCGTTGTACTCGCCAAAGCTCTTGGTCGCGAGGCCGATCCGGTCCGACATCTGCGAATAAGAGTCAGCTGTCTTGAGAATGGTGCCAATGGACGCCGCCCCGACAGCGGCTGCCAAAGCGTTTTTCAGCAATCCGCCTGCAGTTTGGGCGCTCGTGCCCACGCGATCGAACGCATCGTCCACCCGGGCCAGGCTGCTGTCCATCTTCTTTGAGGTGGACGCGACCGCGGATTCGCCACGCGCAATCTCCTGCCGAAGCTGAGCGGTCGTGGCCTCGATCCGGACCAACATACCCTGAACGTCACTATCTGCCATGTTTCCCCCAGGCGATAAAAAAACCCGCCTGGGCGGGTCAATGGTTGGCCGCCGGACGCGCTGCGGCAGCCCCCCGCAGGCCACGCCGAAGGTCTTTCGCCACGGCCGCCTTGGAGGGCTTCGTCTCCGGCTGGCCGAACGGATTGGTTTTTTTCAGGAAGTCAGCTTTCGCTTCCCAAGCCAGGATGATCTCGACCACCGGGGTTTCCCAGGCGTCACGGGGAGACCACCCTAGCCAACCGGTGGCTATTCCGAAGAGCTCGTCGACGTAGCTGCCGTTGCCAGGTCGCTCGGTTCGTTTCCCTGCGACTCTTCGAGTTCTTCATCGGTCTTGCCGCCTGGATTCAGCAGTGCCTTCACGAACTGCAGTACCTGAGTTCCGACCTTGTTCACGCCGCCCTCGAACACAGCCTCCTCGACCGCCTCGAGCTCTTTGCGCTTGTTGGTATCGATACCGGCGCCGGCGGCAATGATGAATGCGGTGGCAGTGATGTTGGCCGCGCCCAATGCCTGCATCGCGGGCAGAATGCCGCCGAAACGGTTCTCCAGAGCGCGAGCAGCCCGGAGGGTGGGCTTGAGAGTAAAACTGTCGCTTCCGGCTTCGACAGTGACGGTGCCATGATTGGTCTTGGACATTGCGAATTCCTTGAATTACGAGGGGTGAATAACGGAGGCGCGGCCATCGGCGGCGCCTCAGATGGGCATTACGGAGCCGGCTGGGCCTCGTAGATCTCGGAGTTGATGCCGACAGTCACGGTGCGCTTGAGAACATCCTCGGCACCGCCGACCTGCTTGCGAGAAGACATGACCTTGGCGGCGAAGTAATCAGCGACACCACTTTCGTACAGCACCTTCACTGGGTAATCGAAGCGGCTGCGGTCTTTCTGTGCGGCCTGGAGAGCCAGCTGGCCTGCGTCGTCGTCCAGCAGACCGATGGACAGGTCTACAGACCCGGCATCGGCCAAGCCTTTGAGGTGCCGGGTTCGGGAGGCGGCGAGCGAGGCGAACGTGACGTCACCCACCTCATCGCCGTAATCGCCGATGTTCTCGACTTCGCCGATCTCGGTGTAGGTGATGGCGGCCAGCAAGGTCAGAGCGGCAGCGTTGTCTTTGGGCAGTTCAGCGGTCAGGCGCGGGCCGATGAAAATTTTCGTGCCGGCTGCGGTAGTAACAGGCATGGGTAGTCCTCCTGGGACAGGTGATATGCCGCAACGCGGCGGATTCAGGGGTAAATCAGTGTAGGGTAAGGACGCGCAGCGTCACCGCACCCTGGTAGGTCATGCCATCAGGCTCGCGGCTGGTCTGCTTGCGCGTGACCTGCATGCCGATGACATGGCCGGTTGTGAGCGCCAGCGGCTGGTTGTGAAGAAGGGCGTCGATCTTGGCCATGATCTCGTGCACCTCCTTCTGGCCCTGGTATTGGCTCCAGACCGACAGATACAGGAAGCGCTGGTCTTTGCGGCTGGCCAGGAAGTCGGCAGCATCGCTGACCGAGCTGTCGAGGGTCACGTAGGGAAACGGCGCGTTATCGGGCACGCCGTCGTGTACCGGGCACGGCAGGCCCGCGGCCAAGCGGTCATACAGCGCGACCTGCAGGGCCCATGCTGGATCTGCCATGTCACTGTCCTCTGGATGCCCTGTCGAGCGTACGAGCGACTGCCGCCCTGATATCGGCGAGAACAACCTCGCGGTTTACGTCCATCGCCGGCCTGAGCCAAGGGTGGGCGGGCATTGCTGGAATGTCAGGCGATTTGCCAAACCAGTGGGTGCCGTCGGTTTTGTTCGCGGCCCTCCCCGCTCGGCGGCCGTTATCCTGGCCCTTGAAGTTGCCCTTGGTGCCGTACTCAAGGAAGCGCAGGTAGAAATAGCGGCGATTCGCCTTTTTACCGCGCAGACCAATCTGAGCATCCAGGCCGCTTGGGGCTACATAGGCAGTCAAGGCGGCTGCGCCGGCGCCGGTATCCTTTGGCACAAACTGCTTCATGGTGGCCAGGATTTTCTCGGCCCCATCCTGCATGGCACCTCTCACCTCGTTGTCTACAGTCTGGTGGATGGCCCGAAGCGTTTTGCGCAGCCTGATATCGCCCGTCAGGCGCGAGCGGCGGGCCACCCTACTCGCCCGAGGCGGCCGTTTCAGCCTTGGGCTTATCGGTTGCCTTGGTGGCAGCGGTGACCTCTTCCGCCTGGTTGTTTTCGATCAGGCTGCGGCCTTCCTCTGCCTTCACATCGAAGACTTCACCTACAGCCTTTTCACCCATGGGGCCAGAGAGACTGGCCAGAGCTCGTACTTTCATGATGGTTCTCTCAAGGATTGATGACGTTGGAGCAGAGCAGCCGCAGCATGTCTCGCTCATTGCTGGGCAACACAGCTTCGATCAAGTACGTGTCGCCAGCCGTTATGTGGAAGAGACGCATACCGTTTTTGAAAACGCGTGAAAAACGCACCCGGATTTCTGCAGACACAACGTTCTGGATTTGGTTGGCAACCGGATCAACCCGCCCAGTGGGCAGCTGGATCTCTGCCCAAATAGGCTTGACCACCTCCCAAGACTTTCGCTTCCCGCCACCTGGCTCCGGCGTTAGCGTCTCTTGCTGCAATTGGCAACGATGGCGAAGCGGGCCGGCCCTCATATGCCCCACCCGACCCGGTAAGGTGTCAGCAGCGCTTGAGAACCCCGGGGCAGGTCGGTGGCTATGGTGCCGATCACGACGTCTTCGCGGTTCGCGTACAGGTGGCCCAGGATCAGCAGGCAGGCCGACTTGAACGGCGCGTTGCTGAGCATGGGCTTCTCCCCCGCAACTTCGGCTGCGATCGCCTCTGCCATTGATTGCGCATCGACGTAAACCTGGCGGTTGAGGTAGTTCATTGCCGAGAGCTCGGCCGAGTCGATCAGCAGCTGCAGATAATCGTCGTCATCGTCTGGATCACGAAGGTGGGCCCGGGCCAGCGCCATGCTGATCACAGACATGGATCACTCCTCCAGCGGAGTGCGCGATACCAAGTTGCGGAGTTCAAGCTCTTCGGCGTGACGCCGTGGAACTTGGTAACCTGGCCCTCCGCGTCGCCGCAATTCGCCTTCGTCCATGAACGAGCGCAGCGGATAGACTCTGACCTTGGCTGGGTTTACCTCGTCCAGCCCTGCAGCACCGGCGGGGACATGCAGCGAGTCACCAGCCTGGCCTGGCTGGCTCGCCGACACGTCTGCATCCCCAGCATACTCGGTCGAGGTGACTGCCGGCGCCACCCCTTCTGATACGTCTGTCGCCAAGCCACCCGCATCTTGCACGGGGTTGACGCCCGATTCGGCAATAGGTGTGGTGGTTCCCGTACCACCCGCGGTCGGGTCGTCAGTGCTAGCGTCGCTGCCGATGTGCGGCGAGTTCAAGGCCTGATCAGTTGGATTTGCGCCAGCCTGCTCCTGTGCGGGGGTAGGCTTGTCCTGCTTCTTAGTGTTAGCCATGGGGTTTCTCCTGGAGGCGCCATCTCTGGCGCCTTTCAAGTGGAGGGCTTAGGAACCGCTGCCGGTCAGCTCACCGGTAACGAAGGCCTCGCCGCGGTAGATGGCCAGCGCCAGACGCTGCTCGGCGCGAACGGTAACCATGTTGTTCTCGAAGTCCTTGTCGTTCTCGGTGGAGATCAGGATTTCAACATCCATGCGGTCGAAGATCTGCGCACCCAGACCGAATGCCCCGACGAGAAAGTCGTCGAGTGGCATCGCTTGAGTAGACACAACAGGCCGGCGCCACAGCGTTGGCTGTGTATCGCCCTGCGGTTGACCGATGAGGTAGCGCCCCTGTGCATCCTTCAGCAACTCGATCATTGCCCAGTCGATCGGGTTGAGAACGATACCGTCCGCTGGGAACTCAGCGAGCTCCGCCTGCAGCAGCGCTAGGCGGATACGGTCGATACGCTGCTCACCCGGCACCACTACACCACCAGGTGGAGCATAGAGCTGGGCAGCCGGCACGATACCACCGATGTTCGCTCCGGTGCCGTTGCCGAACAGCAGTTGAGACTCTTCAGCCAGCTTGAGCCCGTAATGTCCACGGGCATCGATAAAGCTTCTCAGCGCTGGTGCATCGTCGAGAATCTGGCGACTAGCCTTGAACAGGTGCGCCAGTGTGCGTACTGGGGCATTTTCCAGTTTAAATTTGATGTCCGAATAGGGCTTGGCTGTCCCCTCGGCAACTGGACGCGCGCTGTTGGTGAAACCTTCTTCCTGAACGTACTCGACCGAGTTGCTACCGGTCTGACCCGGCGCGATCAGATCGCGAATTGTCAGGCGTCGCTCGGGGATCGCCTGAATGCCGTAGCGCCGTTCTGCCGGAACGGTATCAGCCCCCGACCCTGGCGCGGAAGTGATTGCGGCACGTGCCACCGAGATGCGTCGTGAACCGCGGAAGGACGAGTCAACGCCCTCCATTTCCTTGGCTGCAGTAACGATTTCGCCTGCGGACTTCTGGCGATCTGGCTGGCTGCGCTCGCGATTTGCGTTCACCAGTTTTTGCTCGGCTTCGCCCAAGCGCGCCTGCAGTTCGCCCTGCTTGGTCAGCAGTTCATCCACCTTGGCACGAGTCTCGGCGTTCATTTCGCCAGACGCCTTCATCTGCTTTTCAGTGGCTTCGGCTTGGGTTTTGATCTGATCGCCAATGCCCTTAAGGCTGGCGTTCAGTTCTTTGACTTGCGATTCGAAATCCATGGTCAGTTTCCTTTGAGGGAGTTGAGAAGATCGATTGCCGCGCTCAGCGAGGCTGTGAGGTCTGGCGCGACAGCGCTTGGCGTGCCGGTCGGAACAGCGCGCGGCGTGTTCCCGCTGGCAGCGCGAGGCATGCCAGACTTGAAAGTGGCAAAGAGTTCGCGGCGCTCGGAGCGCGGCATACCGGCCTTGGCCAGGGCTGCGTCCATGGCCTTAAGAGCATTGGCCTGGCCGGTTTCCTCGGTCTCGCGCTCGGTGACCTCGGTCGCCGCCAGCAGGCCGGTAGCCAGCCCCAGCTCAAGCGCGCGCTTGCCGCGGATGAACGTCTCGTCATCCATCAGCTCGGCCATATCCTGGACGGGCTGGCCACTGGTCTCGGCGTAGAGGTCGGCCATCGCGGCATCGAACTCCTCCATGTCGTCCGATACGTCGCGCAGGTAGTGGCGGTTGCCGGATAGGAAAGTCCAGCAGTTGTGGATCATCAGGAAAGCGCTGCTGGCCACCTGGCGTTCGGAGCCGGCCAAGTAAATGACGGACGCTGCGCTGGCAGCCATGCCGAGCACCTTGGTGGTGACCTTCTGCTTGTGCTCGCGCAGGCGGTTGTAGATGGCGATGCCTTCGAACATGTCGCCACCGGGCGAGTTGATGTACACCGTCACCTCGCGGTCGCCGATCGCGCGTAGCGCCGCATCAATGCGCTTGACGGTCACGCCCTCCCCGTACCAGTCCTCGCCAATCACGCCGTAGATGGTGATGGTTTCCGAGGTGTTCTCTACGGCGGCCTGGATGGCGGGGTTCCATTTGTCGAGCGCACGCGGGCTCATCTCGCTGCGCAGGCCGCGAGACTGGATCTTGTGTTTCATGGGTTACTCCCCGGAGTTGCTTTTGAGCCAGTTCATCAGCGCCGCGCGCGCGGCTTGGCTGTCGTTTTGTTTGCCCAGCTGGTCAAGCGGCACCAGGTTCGATTGCACGGTGAGGATGTCGCCGCCGGGCATACTGGGCATGTTCTCTTTGTGCCGAGCCTCGTTCCGTGTCATCAGTGCGTTCTGGACCATGGTGCTGAAGTAGGAAGCGCGACCTGCGCTGTCAGCACGCAGGAAAGCTTCCAGCGAAAACTCGGAGTAGTGCTTGATCCGATCCACCGCTGTCAGGCATCGCTTGTTAACGCACTGCTCGATCGGTGCCGTATACGTCATGATGCAATAGGTCAGAAACGCGATCTGCTGTTGCTCAAGGCCTGTGCCCCAGTTGCTGCCCTTGTCGGTCTTCATCACCATCCAGGGCGGCACGCCGAACCAACGACAGATCTCCTCAATGCTGTGCCCACGCGACTCGAGCAATTGAGCGTCAGCCGGGTTGATGCCGATCATCTCGGGCTTCACGCCCTGCTCAAGCACCGGGCTTTTGCCCGCGTTCAGCGCGCCGGAGATTGTCTTCACGTAGTCTCGAAACTCGGCACGCTGCGTAGGGTTGAGCGTCTTATCCACCGAGAAGGCTACGGTGGGCATCATCCCGTTCTTGAAGGTGGTATTGGCCGCATCGTCGGCCGACATAGCCGAGCCGAATACATCGGCGCCGTAACGAATCGCCGACAGGCCCATCCGCCCGTCCAAGGTGAACGCTGGGATATGCAGCATGTCGGTCTGGGCAATCTCCCGGCGGGCGCCCTTGCGTGGCTGGAAGAAGTAACGCAGCCTGCCATCGTCGTCCGGCTCGGGAGTCACCCGCGACGGCATCAAGAAATCCAGTGCGATGACCCTTCCACCGGACCGGTGAATTTCGCAGTAGGCATTTCCCCAAAGCAGCATCGAAGCAACAACCGCCTGCCAGAAATGGAAAGCGGCCATGTCCTCGTTCGGGCTGTTGTGCACCACATCGTAGAGCGGGAAGTCTCGCGCCGTCTCACGCCCGCCGTCCGGAAGGCGCCGGTAGATGCTGAGCGGCAAGCCTGCAACCGAGGTAGAGATGATGCGCACGCAAGCCCAGACCGCCGATAGGCGCATGGCCTTGTCGACCGTGACAGCCTTGCCGCTACTGGACTGGGCGCCCAAGAAAGCGCTCCAGAACCCACCGTCCGACAACCGAATGCTCTTGCCCAGCCAGCTGCTCATGCTTGCCGAGGGTTTGGCGGCTGCAGTGCCGAGTGCTTGAGAGAGGGTTTTAATCACTGCTCAACCCTCGGCGAATGAATGCTGCAATGCTGAACAGGCTGACCGAGCCCGCGAGCAGAGACCAGCCTGTACCCGCCAGCATCCAGATGCCCGCGCAGCCCAGGCCGAATCCGCACAGCGCGCAGATGATGAAGTAGTGAAATGCGTTCATGCGATCAGTGGATCCCGGATGCCGGCCATAAAGTTTTCCATGCCGCCTTGGCCCTCGGGATTGAGAGCCATCAGCGTCACGGCGTTGAAAAGCGCCATCAGTGGGTCGATCTTGGCCGAGCCGCTGGCCTGCTTGGTGATGAGGATTGAGTTGCCACGCGGCTCGACTTTGGCGTTACCGCAGCACCAAGCCATCATCGGCTGGCCCCCGTGTAGCAGCGTGCCCTCGGCCAGCTTGCGCTCGGCGGTCTTGATGGCTCCGCCTAGGCGCCAGCCCTGTGAAATGCCGTCGATCTTTTCGCGCGGGATTCCTGCTGCCTCCAGCGCATCGAGAATCGCTCCGACGCCGGCTGGATCCAGCCCGACCTTGTCGAGCAGGCCGGCTTGCTCAACCTGTGCCACCAGTTGCGCCACCGCCTCGATGTCGTCACCGATGCGTTCAACCAGGGTCAGGTGCCCATCCTTGGCGAAGTCACGGATGCGCGGTGCTTCGGCTTTACGCCGCTCCAGTACTGATGGATGGGCCCAGGCGTGGGTCCAGGTCAGCCAGCGGCGTGTACCTTGCTCACGCCCGACTGCTGCCAGGCCAAGCAAGTCATCCAGCCCCCCGCCATCCACGCCGATATCGATCACTTCGCAGCGCTCGATCAGGTCTTCCAGCGTGCGACATAGCCCGGAGGTCTGCGCCTCCCAGAAATCGGCACCCGCCCAGCGATCCGACAGCAGCGCCAAACCGATCTCGACATTGAGGTGCTTGGCCAAAAAGCCGCGGAACGACTCTTCTCCGTCGAGCTGGGCCTGTGCGTACCCACGCTCGATGAAGGGTTCGTCGACCGACAGCCCCAAGTTTGGGTTAGTGATGTACGCGTTGGAGAAGTCCCGGTGTTCGCCGGCGTCCAACATCGCCTTGGGGAACTCGTACAGCACCGGCAGGAACGACTTATCGACGATCTCCCCGTCGCGAACCTTGCGGGCGTACAACAGCTTCTGGCGAAAGACCCCGGCCGGCGGCGCATCGGACTGGGTTGTGGCCCAGATGATGAACCCCTCGGGTCTGGATGCCAGGCCGCCGGTGGCCTCGCGCAGCATGGCCTCAGCGTTGGCGCGCTTGCCGAACACCCAAAGCTCGTCGACGAATACGCCGATTGCCTTCTTGCCTGAGACCGTCTCACTGTCTGCCGCCACCACCTTGAGCGTGGCGTTGGTCTGACGATGGGTCACAGTGCGCAGGTGGTCCTGCACCTTGAGCAAGGCTTTTAGCTCATCGTCGGCCGCCACCATGTCCCTGATCGGCAGGTAGGAGTTGTCCGCGATCTCCTTGGTCGGTGCGAGGATGATGAACTCACCTGAAGCCCGCCAGTTAAGGATCAGTGCGGTCAGCATGATGCCGGCAGCGATGGTCGACTTGCCGTTCTTCTTGCTGATTAGCAGCATGAATTCGCTGACCAGGCGCCGGCCTGAGTCTGGGTCGTAGGCCCCAAAAATTGCGGCCACGAACTGGTTAACCCAGTCACGCACGGTCTCGCACATCAACGGACTGCCAGTGGCGTCCACCATACGCAACGCACCGAACACGTCTAAGGCTTCTTCAGCCTCAGCCGGAAACAGCGGCTCGAACGGAATTAGGCTCTGGCGGGCTACGATGCGCCGCTCCCAGTCGGGGCAGGCGGTTGACCATTCCATCATTTCACCGACTGCAGCGGGCCGCGGCGAGTGCCAAACTTGCCGGTGGCCGCTTTCTCAGCATTGGCTTGGGCCTGATCCTTTTTGCCGCTCTCGCCTTTTCGTGGATGGACGAATGGCATTAGCGCCTTTGCCGCGTCAACGCGCAGTTTCGGCTCGCTGCCCATGTCGTTCATCACCGACAAGAGAAAGTCCTTGGGATCGCGGTGCAGGAGTGCCTGGGCCAGGTCGAAGCCGGCGGGTTCCGGCTCGGAGTTATCCTCCTGTACCGATGGCGATTCATGGCCAGGCTCTGGCTGTTTGACGGCCTTGGCGGCAGGCCTGGCTTTAACATCCGGTTTAACATCGCCTTTAACATCTGGGGGCATCAGCCCCAGGGCGCGTAGCTTCATCAGCTCAGCCGCTACATCCTTGTCCTTGACCAGCCGAGAGCCCGCCGCAGACGCTGTCTTCTCGGAATAGCCGGCCGCCACAGCAGCGTCCCGATTGGACGCACCTTCCCTCAGCGCAGCGATGAAAGCGCGCTTGCGGGATGTTAAAGCCATTTAACAAAAATCCTGTGGGGGAAAAAAATCTGTACGTGGGGTCGGGAGCGGTCTAGCTAGATGAGAATCCCTAGCTTTTGACCCCCCTACCCCTTTGAGGCACGTCACTGGCGTGCCTCTGGCAACAGCCCGCACCTCTTTGGTGCGCCGTGCGGTCAGCCCACTACGCCTGCGGCCTCTTCGGCCTGCTTGACCGTGTCGTGGCAGGGCTTGCAGAGCGGTTGCCAGTTGTCCTGGTTCCAGAACAGATCGCGATCACCCCGGTGCGGCACGACATGGTCAACAACGCTGGCGGCGGTCGTTCGCCCGATCCTCGCGCAGTAGGCGCAGAGCGGGTGCTCTTCGAGATATCGCTCCCTCGCCTTCTGCCACTTGTAGTTGTATCCGCGCTGCGAGCTGGTCATTCCACTACGCCAACTGCTGGGGTCTACCAGCTTGACTCTAGTGTTTGCGGCTTCCTGTAGGCGGGGGCTGATCGTCTTGAGCCTGGCCATCAACGCACCTCGACCACGATGCCGCGCTCTATCCAGCGCGTCACGCGACCAAGGTGAGGATCACGACCGGTGAGGTGACACGCGAGCAGCACGCCAGCCAAGTAGTACTTCAACCACCAGCGATGGCGGCAGACGATCGTTGCGTAAACCTTGGCCATGGCCGGTGTTCCTTATCTCTTGTACCAAGTCAGCTGGTAGCACCGTACATCAGGCGGTAACTCAGCAATGGGCCAGCGCAGACAGTCCATGTGCTTGCGCTCTGGCCTGGTGCGATTCACCCTCAGCGTCTGCACCAGGTAGGCAGAACCGGCAGCAGTGGTGATGTAGTCACCAACCGCGATGCCGTCGGCCCCGTCCACGTAGAGCTTGCAGGGTGTGTAAGGCGCTCGCGTTCTGGTCATCGTCTGCTCCCTGCGCTACTCGCCGTTCCAGCCCAACAGCTTGAGCTGGTCATCAATCGCAGCCAGCTGGGCCCGGAAGTGATCCGCAAGCGGCTTGATAACCGACTGCAGGACACCCTCGTCTTGGTAGTCGCCGGTGATGGCCAGTGACACGCCCTTGCCACTCAGCGCCGTGTCAAGCCGCCGCTGTACCTGGTCACGGGTATGGAAAAGGCTATAAGCGGTCGCGATCTGCTTTCGGTTCATCTATCGAATCCTTGGAGGGGACAAGCTCGTAGCGGGTCAGCTGCTCAGCGATTTCGCGGGCCTCGCTGACGCAAATATGTCGAGTCACCTCAATCACTGCTGGCTGGCCTGTCTCGATTCGAACGGTCATCGCGGTCACTTGGGAAGCATCAAGCCCCAATTTCTGGCAGATCAAAGTTCCCAGTTCGTTGCTTGTAGCAAGCTGGATACCCATGCTCTCTTCCTCGCGCCACGAAACGGCGCGTGTAGATTTTGTGGCTCGGGTCAGGGTGTCACGCGGTTGAGCGCTTCGCCTGCCCTGTCAACAGCCTGGTCAGCCTTGTCTGCTGCCTGCGTGGCAGTGGTGGCGGCCTTCGATGCCTTGGCGGCTGCGCTACCGGTCTGCCTAGCTAGTTCATCCAGGCGCTGGTCTCGCTGCAGACTGGCTTCGTCATAAGCGGCGCGGATCTCGGCGACCTGCTCGAGGTAGCTGCGGGCAAGGGCCCATTGAGCGAGCTGGTAGCCACCGAACCCACCACCCACTACGAGCAGCAGGGCGATTACCCAAACCTCAATGCGACGCCACCAGCGACGAGCAATGAATTCAAGTGCGCATCTGTCCATCACGACATACCTCCAAGCTTGGTGCGCAAGCGGGCGATCTCTTCGCTTTGCAGCGAAACACGCTCAGTGAGCTGGCCGACCTGGCTGGTCAAAGCCTCGATCTTCCCTTCCATGCGCCCAACTGTGGCGGCAAGGTCGTTGCGCTCCTTGGCGAACTGATCGGCGCGAGCTTCGGCCAGCTTGCGGGCCTCGCGCTCCGAGTCGAGCAATTCGTTCAGGCGGCGTACCGTGCCGATGTCGGCGTTATCCATCGCGCGATCTGCCGCGTCTTTCGATAGGAACTTGCGCAACCAAAGGAAGCCGCCCAGCAGGACGGTGCCCGTGCCGCCCAGCCAGGTGGCTGTGCCTGGGCCGAGATCGGTCGGGTCCATCAAGTTCTCCGAAATAAAAAAGGCCCACCGAGCGGTGAGCCTTGTAGTTGGTGCAGATGGCCGGTGCGTACCCGGCTTACTCCCTCTCGTTCTGTTTCAGCGGGCCTAGTGGGAGCGAGCGCCGCAATCTGCCATTCAGCCATGGCATTCATCTGCATAAACGAAAAAGCCCAGCGCGATGGCCGGGCTTTGTAGCGCCACTCCTCAGCAACGCGCAGGAATGACAGGATGGGGAAATAATCGGCCATGCGGCCATTTGATGTCAAGCGGCATTTTCCATCGAAAGACCTTCGTAGCTCAGGATGCCGGCCGCAGCTTCCAGTGCTTCTTCGGCCATCTGCTTCAGCACGTCCTCAATGTCCTTCCTCCAGCGACGGCGCGTGCGCTCAGGCCGGGCATCCGGATCCCAACGATTGATGTCGTAGAACTGAGCCGGCAACACGATCATGTCGCTCGACCGCTTTCCGTCGGCGCCCTTCATCTTCGGGATCGCCCAGGCCGTAACGGCGCTAGTGATGAAAAGCTGCGGGGCATGGGAGGCAACCGTGGGGATCAGGCGGCTGATCGACTGAACCTTCCGACCCTTGTGCGTGCTGAACCTCGCCACCAGGACATCCCAGTGACGCGGCTTCAGCTGGCTGTGCAGCCTGGCAAACACCCAGCAGTCAGCATCCATGCGGCTGATTTCGCCGCGCTCTACCGACCTGCTCAGGGTTGCCATGTCGTGGCCGTCTTCGCTGCCGGGATCATATAGCTTCTGCCAGGCCTGCTTGCTGGTGTTGTCGATCGCTTCTGCAGCCAGGGCCGAGACGACCGCCGCGAGTACGCTGCTGTAAATCATGTCCTTCCCCCTCAATCCCCGGTGTAGTTGCTGCCCCCGGCGCCGAGCCGGTTGCCTTCCTGATAATGCGCACCCGGGCCGGTGGCCCGAGGCTTCTTCAACTGTTCGATCTGCCGGTTCGCGGCCTGCAGCTTCAGGCTGAGCTGGGTCACCAGCTCATCCAGGGCCATGGCCTCGCCAGTTGCAGCCACTACCCAGCCCGAGGCGTTGCAGTGGTCGCATGGCAGTTCGTAAAACGCGCCCATCGTGACCGCTCTCCCACGGCACAAAGGGCATTGAGCAAGCTCGATCAAGGCCTTCTTGAACGATGGGCCGTGGCTTTTCCTCATGCCGGTACCCTGAACAAGTGACAAATCTCCTCGGCCTCAAGATTGGGCATAGGCACTCCGCTGCCACGCAACGGCATTAGCTCAGAATCCCCATAGGCGACCCGCGCGGACGCGCCCAGGTGAGTGACGTACCACCCAGGGGTTGGCGCCTTCATTTGACGGTCCTTGCCGATCAAGAGCTGACCTTCCTGAATGCGTTCGACCAGCTCCACTTGGCTGCCTTGGGGGATCTCGGTATCGAACACGAGAGTCAACGCAAGGTCCCCTGATTGGAGGTTCTGGCTCATTTCGAATCCTCGCTAGTAACAAATTTGTGATGGGGGCTAGCGGCCTTGTCCTCTGGTGCTTGCGCCTGAATCTGTGGGATTTCGGATAAGGCCTCTGTAAGGCCGTGAATGCGCCCAAAGCCAATGCCGTCTAACCAGGCATGCCACTTTTCCAGGGCTGCCCTACGCTGCTGCATCGCCTGGGTGTGGATGTAGGTGCTGGCGATCTTGCCCAGCGAGTGGTTCAGCAGCATCTCGCCGATGTGCCCGTCGATGCCCAGGTCAGTCCAGGTGCTGCGCGACACCTTGCGCAGGTCGTGGCTGGTCCATTCGCGCTGCCCCAGTTCGGTGAACACGGTGCTGGCCTGCCCCTCGCTCAGGCACCCGCCGCGACGGCTGGGGAACAAATAAACGCCGTCATAGCCATCGGCCTGCTGGATTGCCCGGTACCGGGTCAGCAGCGCGCAGACTTGGCCGGTCAGCGGTAGGCGGTGTTCAGTCCGCGTCTTCGCGTTCGCCGCAGGGATGAACCACTCCCCGGCCGTGACCGACACCTCGCTCCAGCGCGCTTTACGGGTCTCGCCGATGCGGGTGCCATGGGCCAGCATCATCATGGCCAACATGGCCTTGGCGGGAGCCTCATCGAAGGCCTGGGCGAGCTGCTGCATAACGTCAGGCAAGTGCACAGAACGAAGCCGCGATGCCTTGGGCAGGATCTTTGCCTTGGTGAAATCGCTAAACCGCATGCCTGCCATGGGATCGCTGTCGATCAGGCCAAGGCGCTTAGCCTGCTTGAAGGCGGTCAGCAGCAGGGCGAACATCTGGCGCAGGTACGATAGCGATACCTCGGCCTGGGAGGGCCACATCAACTGCTTGTCCAAGGTGTCAGGCGTCACGTGGGCCAGGGCCAAGTCATCCAGGCGCGGCTTCAAGTGCTGGACGATCGCCGAGCGAGCACCCGCCTTGCGCTTGGTCGAAAGTGAGCGGTCGCGAGCCATGCGGTCGCCGTACCACTCCAGCAGTTGGCCTACGGTGGCCATGCCCGACACCACTGGCGCAGTGGCTGGATCACGCAGCAAACGCTGACGCAGCGAGGGCAACTCGGCAATCACCGCCGCAACGCTCAGTTCCGGCCAGCGGGCGACCGGTACCCACTTCTTGCCACGCACCAAGTGCCAGGTGCCGCGCTCACGATTGCTCCAGAAGCGCAGGTACAGGCCCGGGTGACGCGGATCGCGCAGATCGCGCACCGACTTGTCGGCGGCCTGCCTGCGCACCTCGGCCTCGCTCAGCTTCACTTCTCGGGTCGCGCTCATGCAGCCACCGTTGCAGGCAGTAGCAGGTAGGCGCGGATGGCCTCAACGGCGTCAATATTGCCCCGACACACGATAGCTAGGTACCCCTGACCGGCCAGTGCCTGCAAGTAGGCGTTTTGGCTTGGCGAAACCGGCGCATCGAACGGGGGCATGGCCTTGAACTCGATGTAGAGGCCGAAGTAGCCGCCGCGCGCCATCGGCAGCACCAGGTCGGGAACACCGGCTTTCACGCCCTGCTCTTTGAGCTTGGCGGCCACGGCCTTGACCCGGTGCCCACCGTTCGGAACGTGGTAGATCAGTTTGTAGGCTTGCGGATAGCGCAGCTGCAGCTCCTGCATGAGCGCCGCCTGCTCCTGTCCCTCACGGTCGACGGGCTTGGCGCGGGCCGATTTGGCCTTGAATGGGCGGAAGACGGGAGCGCTCATGCGACCAGCACCCCCTCGTTGATCAGCAGCGCCTGGGTGCGCATTACGCCCTCGGCGTGATACTGGCGAGCTGTTTGACGATCGACGGCCTTGCTCCGCCCGTCGCAAGCGTCATGGCAAGCACTGCAGCACCAGGCGCCCTGCATGTCGTGCGGCTTTTTGCCAACGCCGCAGGTGCCGGCCAGGAGGTAGTGCGCCAAAACGGTAGTCTCGGGGTTGCCGTTGCACACGCCTGGGATGCGCACCTGGCATTCGCGGCCACGCGCAGCTTTCGTCAGTTTCGATTGCCTCACGCTAAAACCTCGCACATAGGCCAGATCAGCTGCGCCTCACGCAGCGCACCGGCTTGATCCAGGCTCTGCTCCATCAGCACCATCTGGAAGGCCTTGGAGCCTACGATTACGGTCCATACGCGCTTCATGGGGTCACCTTCAGGCCTGCGGCCTTGATGAACTGGGCGCAGGCGTGGCGCATGCCAATGACCGAGTGATAGGCGTCCATGTGGCTATCGTCGATAGCGTCTTCCGGATCTTCGGGAGCCTCTGGCGCTGGCGGCAGCTCCACCACCAAGGCTTCGCGACTTGTCTGCCAGCCCTTCTGGAACGATTCCCAGTCGGCCTGGGCCATCGGGTCGAGGTAGTTGTTCCCCTTAGGCGGCTGGCGGCGGTGATCGCGGGAGTTGGTGCGCTCGAAGGCTTCACGCATTTCGCGCATCTTGTTGGTGTCCATCACGACTCCTCGCCTTGCAGGCTCTGCAGCAGCGTCTTGAGCTGGCGGTATTTCTCCATCGACTTGGCGCTGGATTCGCGCTCCTGCTCCACGGCCAACGCAACATCCTCGACCCGGCCGGCCAGGCGCTTCAGGTTGCTGGCCATGGTTGCGATTTCACCGGCCAGCTCGCTCAGCATTTCCAGCGGGGTGCCCTGGGCTTTCTGGTCGGCAACTACTTCGAGTTTCGGCTGCTGCTTGGCCATGACTGGCTCCTGAGTCTTCTGCTTGGCGTCTACAGGGGTGCGTTGGAAGTGGTCGCGACCCGATTTCTTGATGAGCCCGGAATCAACCAGGCTGACCAAGCAGCCCGAAACGATCCGGTTGTCCGGAGTGCTGCCGGTCAAGTTCCGCATGGCTGTCATGACCTGGACCGAAGTCCACGGCTCGTTCATGGGCACGCACTCGTAAACCTTTTTGGCCACGCCGGTTTGGCCCTGCATGAGGATTTCTTTCTTGGCTGGAGTCACACCCCCTCCCCGGCCGGCTGCCCGGCGCGCTTGATGTTCAACTGAGCGATGGCGGCACGCGTCTGCCGCTTGCGCAGATAGGTTTCAACTCGGCGGCGCTGTGCATCCTTGACGCGCTGGCGGTCTTTCTTCGCCTGGGCGGCCTCGATGATGCAGCGGACCTCGGCGAGCTTTTGCCGCACTTCGGGGCTGGCCTTCGCCCGAACCTGCCCAGTGATCAGCCCGGCAATGGCTAATCCGTCCTCGCTGGGCGGTGCAATCTGTAGGTGAGCCAGATGCTTCGCGCCAGCCTCTTGGCTGATGAGTTTCGAGCGCACAGCGGATTCGATCGCGGTAACGCGGCGTGCAGAGTCATAACCCAGAGAAACCTCCCACTTTGCAGGAGCCGCCTCAGCCCTTGCGGCGGCCACTAGGCGTTCGTAGGCACTCATGAAGGCCATGCGAGCGCCGACCTTGTCGCCAGCCTCCAAGACGGGCCCAGAAGCAGTCATTGCCTGGCGAATCTCCCGGGTCATCACAACGGTTTCGCTTTCATCGCTAGCCGACAGGGCGATGGCCCAAGCCTCGTCCTTGCCTGGATGGCCATCAGCCGCTTGGGCGTGCTTCAGGATCGCGGCCACGGTTAGCCGACCACCTTCACGGCGACAGTTGCGCAGCGCACCGCTCAGGACGGGCTCGCTGTAATCACGCAGGTCCTCGACCATCAGGAGCGCAGCGCCCTGGGTGAGTTGCTGACCCATCACCTCCGCGGTGGCGAACAGGGACAGCAGCAGTTGGTCTTGCTGGTCTTCACTCAGCATGGCTTGCAGCCCTCTTGGCTCGCTGCGCTTGCAACGCCTGCTCGGCGGCGCTGAAATTGGCTTGGGTTTGCTCGATCTGGCGGGCAGTGGTGCCAGTCATCTGGCGATTGGTGACCCACTGGGTGTGGTATGCCTCAGCGTTCTGGAGCAGGTCGCCCAGGCTGTGCATGCGGTTGACCAGCTTGCTGTCATTGATCCGGACAAAATACGCGGCGACGTGGTGGGCAACATCGACACCCAGCCGGTCGATCAACTGACCAATCTGCCCGCCGGCCTTCGCGTTCCACACCGGCCATGCGCCGTGGCGGCTGCGGTAGGCCATGGCGTAGTTCGCCCAAGCCTTGAAGGTCTTGCAGGACTGGTCTTTTGGTCCTGGCATGTCCTCGGGAATTTCGCAGCGTGGGACAGTGGCTGGAACCAGCGCCAGCATCGCAGGCTGAGACGGCGCAGCCGGGGCACCCTGCGAACTGTGACTGGTATCCTGATTGGTATCCTGATTACTGGTATCTTGATTTGTCGGAGATTTTTCCGACCCTGGCTCGGATTTATTTCCGACCTTGCTCGGATTTTTTTCCGAGGTAGATCGGATTTTTTTCCGACCCTCTTTGACTGCCTTCAAGGTCGGATATTTTTCCGACCCATCCTCTTTTTTGTTCCACTGCGCCGCCTTATCGGTCAGCCGGAAAAGCGTGACATTCGAAGTGCTCGAAAGCTCGATCAGACCAACGTCCTGCAACGCCTTCAGCATGCGATAAGCCGTGTCCGGCTTGTCAGTCAGCAGCGGTAACTCTTCGATGATCTTGGCCTTGCTCAGCACGAAAAAGACACCGTTGTCGGTCGTCGTAGCCTTGGCCCAGCTAGGGCAGCCGTAGACGAACGCGAACAGGAGCGCCTGCTGGGAGTTCAGCCCCCATTCCAAGGCCTTGACCTGGTTGATGGTCAGGGTGAATTGCATGTCAGGTACGCTCCTGAGTACGCGGCTTGGCGATTTCTTCTTCGGCTAACCGAGCAAGACCTTTGGTAGTTACCAGCACGCTGAAGGCCGCACGGTCGACGCCTGACTCCGGATCTGGCTTGAGCGATGTGACCTTGTGCTTGAGCAGGCCCGCGGTGATGCGGGGCTGAAAGGCGACCCAGCGTGTCGAGCCCGCGCGCCGGTAGATCCACCGGTTCTGCTCCATCCAGGCGAACAGCATCGATGGCGCCAGCTGCAGCTGCTTCGCCGCATCGGTGATGCAGATTGCCCCACCGGCGCCGGCCAACCGGTTGATGGCTGCGACCTTCGGAGCCTGCTTTGCCAAAGCGTCCTGAAGACGTTGGTTCTCTTCGGCCTTGTCAGCAGCGAGGCGAAGGGCCTCCGCAAAGTTGGTTGGGATCTGGACCTGGGCAATCACGCGCGCCTCTAGCTCCTGCCAGCGGTCGATGATCTTCGCGCGCAGCTCGACGCTATAGCCCGACACAACCACCAGAGTGTCCCGATAGGTGAGCAGGAACTCGGTGTACCGCTGGCCGTTCTGATGATGGGTGTAGGGGGTCTCGTTTGATGAAACGACACCCCTTTTCACCAGCTGGCGTACCGTCTTGAGAACATTGTCGTGCGTGCTTCCCGTGAGCTGCGCGATCTCGCGCGAGGACATCACGTGGTCGACAGCGTGTGAAGGGAAGCCAAACGCGCCGGGCTGGGTGTTGCGTGTATCGACTGCACTGGGCATAATCGACCTCGATGTTTTGTTGAAGAAGCCGGGCTGCCACCCGGTTTTTTTATGCCTGCGATTCAGGTACTGGATGGATCAGCAGGTGTTTCGGTCATCTACTGGCGGTTCGCCATGCAGGCGAAAATATGGGCACGCTAGGAGTTGAGGGGATAGAGGTCTGGGCGAAGGTCGTGACGAGCAACGCCAGTTGCCCTTTCAATCTGGATAACCTTACGAGCCGGTATGCCCCTGACCTTCCAGTGGGATACGGACATTGGTGTCACACCCAAAATTTGAGCTAGCGCCTTGCCGGATCCGACTGCTTGGATCGCGCGTTCGAGCGGAGTAGGTTCCATAAACATTCTGACGCCGACAGATAAACGTAAGTCAACAATACGTTTATTTAATAAACGGTGCAACCCCGGTAAACTTTGTGTTTATGACTACTGAGAATTCAGGCGATCGCCTGCGAAAACTGCTGGACGAAGTCCAGATGACCCCGACCGAGGCCGCTCGATCCTTCGGGGTGACAACTCAAAATCTAAACAACTGGTTCAGCCGGGGGATCCCCTCTCGCCAGCTCCTGGCTGTAGCTCAGCATCTAAAGGTTAGGCCTGAGTGGCTCAGCGCTGGCACCGGGCCACGAGATGCTGAGCAATATGGTGTGAAGTCGAACGCCACATATCTGGGGCCAATCGATGCCTGGGACGACG
This sequence comes from Pseudomonas sp. S60, assembly GCF_016647865.1. Taxonomy (NCBI): domain Bacteria; kingdom Pseudomonadati; phylum Pseudomonadota; class Gammaproteobacteria; order Pseudomonadales; family Pseudomonadaceae; genus Pseudomonas; species Pseudomonas sp. S60. Next base: position 96,041 of record NZ_JACVVH010000002.1, read on the forward strand.
GCACACCACTTGATGATGATGAGGTTTATGTGCCGTTCCTCAAGGAAGTAGAGCTATCGGCAGGACAGGGCCGCACCATCGTTGCAGAGTCGCCGAACAGAAAGCTCAGATTTGGGAAGCTGACTCTGCGGCGGCAGAACGTGCAGCCTAGTGAGGCTGTCTGTGTCGGCGTCAGCGGCAACAGCATGGAGCCCGTTTTGCCTGACGGAAGCGTCGTAGGCATTAACAAAGGGAGCACCTCGGTGGTCGACGGCAAGATGTACGCTTTAGATCATGGCGGTCAGCTGCGTGTGAAAATGCTTTATCGCCTTCCAGGTGGCGGTATTCGGATGCGCAGCTTCAACCGTGAGGAGCATGGCGATGAGGAGTACACAGCCCAAGAGATGCTAGACCAAGAGATAACCATTCTGGGCAAGGTCTTCTGGTCATCTGTGCTCTGGTAGCTTCAGCAGTAGTGCTCTTTTTTTTAGATTGCATACTAGTGGCAGCGTAGAATCATGGTTTCCAAAACGAAACGGATTTTTCCTCATGCTAGTCGTCCGCGCCCTTGCCCTACTTCTTGCGCTCTCCGCCCTAGGCGGATGTGCATTCGGTCAAAAAATTGACTACCGAGAATCAAGCCCTTACATATTCGCCAAATCGGATGCTACCGTTGAGATATCGGTTATCGATGAACGACCATATATCCTGAGCGCAAGCAAGAGTCCAACCTTCGTAGGCAGGATCAGAGGTCTCTACTACAACCCTTTCAACGTCAACACGGTGTCCGGGAAGCCTCTGTCATCTGACATTCAAGAAGCCCTTCGCAGAGCCTTTGATCGAGCGTCTATTCGCAGCTCGGATGCATACTCTCCATCCAGATCTGCCCCCGGCCAGAGGCTTCTGGTGTTGAAGGTCCGGGAGTGGAAAATGGACGCCTATATGAAGGTCAGATTCGATTACGATATTTCAGGTTTGGTAATCGACGAGAACGGCCGAGAAGTCGCGACCAAGAGCGCCAAGAGCAGCGGGCCAGTGGCTGATTTGATATCAGCCGGATCCGATGCTTTGAGCACTGTAGTCAATTCTGAAGAGATTATCGGTGCGCTTTCCCCTTCATCACCCGCTAAGCAATCCGCTACCCCCGCCCCGAAAGCCCCTGCAAACCAGGCTTATGATCAGTGCATGCGCAGGGTCGGGAAAATATCTGACCCGACGCTTCGCGCCTCATCTATGAGCATGTGCGACGACATTGACTAAAGCCGATACGCTCTTCAAGCCCGCCGCCGAGCGGGCTTTTTCGTGCCTGAAGAAAAGGGCCAGCATCGAAGGGTAGCCAGGCACTGGCTATCTATAAACATTTTGTGTTGACTTGTTTATAAACGTATTGTTTACTGAGCTTATTGAGTCGCTGAAGCGATCCAACAGGGTCCCCACCCTGAGCTCTTTAAAAACCAGATGAACGCCGAGCTGGCCGATGCATAGCCAGCGGACGTACCGCGCAACGGTACGCAGCGATTCGACCTCATGTCGGCGCTGGGCACAGGAGACCTCATTCGGAGGGCGTAGCTGGAGAGGCTGCGTGGTAGCGAGTAAGCGTTTGGCCTTGGGACCATGATCCCGTGTCGTGCTGAAAGCCACTAACGGGAAAGCGACCGTTGGCCTGTGCAAGGAGAAGGAATTACCGGTCCGCCGCGTGTGGGCCGGATGCTCTCCAGGTGGCCCTACTCCAGGACCACGCGGAGAGCAAAGAGATAGCAATCATCGGCGCTTACCAAGGCTGGGGGCGCCTCCTCTTACGAAGTGCACTTTCGCGAAAGGGGTTGAGCGATCTGGGCCGGTTTGAAGATAGGTCTCATCCAAATCTTTGGCGCATGCCTTGCACATGCTTGGTGGGTTATCCCACTTTGAATGGATAGCGAACTTCGAGCTGCAGCGCCAACAAACCCGTTCTATCCAATGTCCATCCGCAGGGCTAGCCGACAACGACGCGCGATTCTGTGCGCTGTTCGGCTTCTTTCCGCTCTTTTTGGATTTCTTGATGGCTGCGTTGACCGCCTTACGATTCAGCTTCTTTTTGCTGCTGTCTTTGGCTATCTCGCGAAGCTCCAAGATCCTGTTCAGCAGCTTGAATTCGTTCCTGAGTTCCACCGTCAGATGATCCTCATCCGATGGAGGTTTTGGGTGTTTCGACTCTTTCAGCTCCATGGCATTCGCCTCCTGATCGCATCGCCCGAGATTACCAGCAGCAAATTGCCACCACCATCCCCGCAGGGCTCTGGTGCGATCAGGTGTGCCGCAATAGAGCGGCATCCAAGCGGCGCGCATGCCTCGACAGATGCAGGAAGCGCGATACCGGGTGAGCGACCGGGGCCTGAGAGATGAATGATTCCACTGATGCAGCTTGGCGACAGGCTGCATCAGTGGAATCAAACAGGAGCTGCACCGTGATGATCACCTCGAAACAGAAAAAGACTTTGCTACCGCTGGCGGTATTCGTTGCCTCCTGCGCTTGGTATTCGTGGCTCCTCGGTGGGCCTTGGTTCTTCCTTGCCATTCCTTCAATGATCGGCTCGTTTATTGTCCTTCTGATCTGGAGCATCGACGCCTGGTTGCGGGTAGCAAAAGACTGGTTCAACCGGGACGGCTGGAAGTAGCAGACGATTCCCCGGTGCGCCTCAAGCGGGGCGCATCAGGGGGAATCCACTGGAGATGACCGGAAATGACCACGAGCAACCAGGACGAACTGTTTGAGGCACTCAAAACGGCAAAGCAAGAACAGATCGCCGCCACAGGCGAAGTTGGCCGCCTCGAGGAAGAGCTAGCAAAGGCCGTGGATCGCCAATACGAGTGTGGGATGGCAGTCGCCAGAGCTCTGGACGCGATCGTGAAAGCAGCCGTAGAAAACTGCCCCGCCTAGATTTCACTGGCTGGCCTTGGCGACAGGGCCAGACGGGAAAACAACCGCCCTGGAGGGCAAACAGATGCGCAACATCAACCAGTTCCGCAAGCCAGGTGAAACCACAGAGCAGTTCCGTTCCCGTCGCGCTCGCGGCGTCTGCGTGAACATTCAGAGCTGGATTCAAGAGCAGCGCGAGCTGTTCGGCCTATCGAAGGGATACGCCGATCGCCCGAGCATCCGTGCGCAGTGGGACAAATATCGCGCCCAGTACTTCGATCGCCTGGCCCTTGCGAAACCTCTTCCGTAGACAACCAGCGCCACGTCAGCCCTGACGTTAACTGCCCGATGCCCTGCGCCCCATCGCAGGCTGCATCGGGGTGTGATCTGAGTACCGTCTCCCAGCGCGAGAGCAATGGGCGGCAAACGTCATGCAGATCACACCCCGATGCAGACACATCGTAAAGCGCATCAACGCAAGCCTTATAAATCGTAAAGCGCTCCCAGCTGAGTATTAGCAGCATCCCCTTCTCTTCACATACGACCGCATTGGCAGGCGCCAGGCTGGCTTTTCACGCCCAGTTTGGTCACTGCGCCTGGCGTCTGACCAATGCGGTTGCTGAGGACAATCATGGAGACGATCACACGCGGCAAATGGAGGGGCCACCTCGGAATGCTTTTAGCGCCCAGAGAACTAGAGGCCCTGCTTTGGGTTGCACAAGACCTCACGACCAAAGAGATCGCTCGCCTAATGGAGGTAACTCCAGGGACTGTGGCCAACGGGATCGAAAGGGTCATCCACAAACTCAAGGCGAAGCGTCGCATGGACGCAGTGATGAAAGCCTGGGATCAGAAAATCATCAGCCCGCTCTGCATCGTGCTGGCCAGCCTCATCGCCATGCACTCGACCTTCAACGACAACGACCCCATGCGCCGCGACCGCCGTGCACCGGAGCGCCGCACCGCTCAAGTTCGAATCCTTCGCCGGGCTGAAAGCCTGGAACTTCACGCCTGAAACAAGGAGCCCCACCATGAACGCATCCATCCGCAACAGCCGTAAGCAGTACGAGCAGGTTCAGCAGGAGGCATTGGCCGCATCCGCGCGCTTCCGCAGCAACTCCCGCTTCTACGTCCAACCTGCAAGCGGTAACAGCTGGGCAGTGGTCGGCGCCACCGACAACCGCTTGTATGGCCAGCGCCGGCGCTACTTCGACGCGGTGACCTACGCCGAGAGCCTCGAGCGCAAAGTCAACGCCAAGTCGGCACCGGTCATCACCGTCACACCGTCGGATGAGGTTCGCACCCGCTGGACCGCTCTGTGGGCCCTGGTGCTGATCGTCATGGGTGGAGCGTTCTCGTCATGAGCCGCGGCGTTAACAAGGTCATCCTGGTCGGCACGCTTGGCCAAGACCCCGACGTCCGCTATCTGCCCAACGGCAACGCTGTGACCAACCTCAGCATGGCCACCAGCGAGCAGTGGACGGACAAGCAATCAGGCCAGAGGGTAGAGCGCACCGAATGGCACCGTGTCGTGCTGTTCGGGAAGGTGGCGGAAATCGCCGGGGAGTACGCCCGTAAGGGCTCCCAGCTTTACATCGAGGGCAAGCTGCAAACCCGCGAGTGGGAAAAGGATGGCATCAAACGCTACACGACCGAGGTGCACGTCGATATGCGCGGCACCATGCAGCTGCTCGGTGGCAGACCGCAGGGCCAGCAGTCTGGTCAGGCACCCGATCGGCAGCCGCCACAGCAGCGCCCGGCGCGTCAGCAGCAAAACCAGCAGTCCGCGCCACCGGAAAACGACAGCTTCGACGACGATATACCTTTCGCGCCTCTCCACTACCTGGCTGGTGCCTAGCCATGATCGCAACCATGTCCCAGGCCGTGGCAGCCGTGAAGTACGCGGCCGCCATGGCCAGGTCTACTGGCAAGCCCTGGGGAGTTTACCGAGGCAACAAGCGGCTGTTGCTTGTGATGCCTGCGGAATCGACAAACAAAACACCAATCGAGACCTGCAACCCTTGAGGCCTATTCGAAAGTTAACCCAGCATCGCCGGCGCCAGCAGCACCTGAACCTGCCGCCAAGCGGGCTCACCGAAGATCGAGGAGTTGCACCGCATGAGAATCGACCTTCCTGGCCAATTCGACCTGCCGATACAGGTTGCCCACCAGTCACCACCAGCACCTGAAGGAAGCCGAGAAGATCTGGCCCTTCGAATCGCCAAAGCCTTGGTCAAGTACGAAGCCCGCCCATCTTCTGCCCTCTGGATAGAAATTCAGGCCTGTGCCAAGGCCATCCTGAAGTAACGCCCACCGAACGATAAATTAACCGCCACCAGTCATGGAGGGCGGCTCACACCCTGGAGAAAGTCATGACCCAATCTGCACTGCAATCCATCGCCGCCGCCGACCTACCAGAGCGGGGGCAGCCACTGGCGGGCGGCATCTTCGTCACCCGCTACTGGCTGAATGGCCAAGAACGTGCCCTGGTGCTGCTGCCGGACGAACTGAGCGGCAAGTGGGGCGAGTACGGCGTCGAGATCAAAGGAGCCAGCAGCTACAGCGACGGCGAGGCCAATACACGCGACATGGCCGAGGCCGGCAGCGAGATCGCCGTCAAGGCACTTGAGCTGGGAGCGTTCATCCCATCCTGTTTGGAGGGACAGCTGGTAATGGCGGCCAAGGCTGATGGCCTGGTGACCTTGCGCGAGGATCGATTCCACTGGCTGAGCTCGCAGTTCTCCGCCAACTACGCCTACATCGTGGACTTTGAGGATGGCTGGCTCAACAACCACGTCAAGTTCATCGAGCGTCTCGTCCGCCCCGTCCGCAGCCTCATCCTTCAGTAATTCACCCATTCATTCCTTTCTCTGCAGGCGATTCCGGGTTCGTCAGGACGGCGATCAGACCAGAAGCGCGCCGGGAAGCGCCGGCCGCCTGCCCCCACCTTCATCAGGTACGACCTCATGGAAAACGCACCATTGATCGGTACGCTCAATTTCAACATCTCAGCCCCTGCTTTGAGTCCGCTGGCATCTGCCCTGGTCGGCGCCCTGCTCAGGGAGCGCGGTCACGAAGCGCCCGCCGCTCAAGAAGGCCTCAAGCCAACACCACCAGCCATTGGCGAATACTGGCCGGGCCAAGGCGGCATCTACGGAGGCCTGCGCCTTTACCCCGAAGGCATGTGTCACGTGATCTTTGCCGCCTCTGACGTAGGTAAACATGCCTTTGGCGACTACGGCACCGAGATCGAAGGCACCAACCAGGTAGATGGTCGCGCCAATACCGCCATCCTGCTCGAACGTGAAGGCAAGCATCCAGCAGCCATCGCGGCAGCTGGTTACACCGCCGACGGGCACAGCGACTTCTACCTGCCAGCCTCTGGCGAGCTGTATCACGGGTACCAGTACCTGCCTCAGGCGTTCGAGAAGGCCTGGTACGTATCGAGTTCGCAGTTCTCCGCCAACAGCGCCTACTACATGGGCTTTGAGGATGGCTGGCTCAGCCTCGGCGGCAAGGACGGCGAGCGTCTCGTCCGCCCCGTCCGCAGATTCCTTCAATAATTCGTTTATTCATTTCTGGGCGCCAGGCGCCCTCGCTTTTAGGAGGCCAGGATGGCCCTGCACACAGAGCTTGAGATCCACAAGGTGGCCGAGGAACTACTCAGCCTTTCGCTCGACCTGGTTCGAAACATCCCCCGCGACCTCAAGCAGGTCGTCGGCTCGAAAATCCGGGACGAATGCCTGCAAGCTCTGGTGCTGATAGGCCGCGCAAACATGGCGCGGGACAAGCTCCCGCACCTGAACCTCCTGCTCGAAAGCATCTGGATGCTGAACTACCTGCTGCGCGCCCTCACCAACAAGGGGCTCATCAGCAAAGGGCAGCATGCCAAGGCAATGAAACTCACGGCCTCCGTTGGCCGCCAGGCAAACGCCTGGAAGAAATCCGCAACCGCGTCCGTTGCTTGAGGGTTAAGGCCCTCCTGCCTGCACGCTGAATCTGGTCGTGCCGCTGATCTGTGATCACCGCCATGCGCACCACGGATACCGCCAGCAGGTGCTGGTGGGTCCGGCGCAGTCGTCAAGCTGAGGAATCGTCCTGGCGACGTAGATAGCACGATAGGTCGCAGTTCTCCGCCAACAACGCCTACAACATGGACTTTGAGGATGGCTGGCTCAACAACAACGACAAGAACAACGAGCGTCTCGTCCGCCCCGTCCGCAGATTCGCCCGTTGCGAGCTTCACCTTCGAGGAATTGGCCCAGGCCTACTACGATTGCCGGCGGCACAAGCGGAACACCGCGAGCGCCCGACGCTTCGAAGTGGACATGGAAGCAAATCTCCTCGACCTATTCGACGAGCTCCAGGCCGGAATCTATCGACCTGGCCGCTCAATCTGCTTTGTGGTCACCAGGCCAAAGGCCCGCGAGGTCTGGGCCGCCGACTTCCGCGACCGCATCGTGCATCACCTGTTGTACAACCGCATCGGCCCCGCTATCGAGCGCAGCTTCATAGCGGACAGCTGCGCCTGTATCCCCGGGCGCGGCACGCTGTACGCCGGCAAACGCATGGAGGCGAAGATCCGCAGCCAAACCCACAACTGGTCACGGCCTGGCTTCTACCTCAAGTGCGACCTGGCCAACTTCTTCGTGTCTATCGATAAGCGCGTGCTGGGCAGGCAGCTTGCCAGCCGCATCCAAGACCTATGGTTCAGAAACCTGGCCCTGCAGGTGCTCATGCACGACCCGCGTGAGAACTACGTCGAGCGGAGCGCGGCGCACCTGTTTAACCGGGTACCGCAGCACAAACGCCTAACCGCGCAGCCGGCTTACCTTGGCCTGCCCATAGGCAACCTCTCGTCGCAGTTCTTCGCCAACGTCTACCTCGACGCCCTGGACAAGTTCTGCAAGCACACCCTCAAGGCCAGGCATTACATCCGATACGTCGACGACTTCGTGCTACTGCATGAGTCGCCCCAGCAGCTGAACGATTGGCTTCGGCAGATCGAAGACTTCCTGCCCAGCCTGGGCGTCAGGCTCAACCCGTCGAAGACCATCCTTCAGCCGATTGATCGCGGCCTGGACTTCGTCGGGCATGTGATCAAGCCTTGGAGGCGCACCACTCGCAAGAAGTCGGTCGCCCAGGCCATAAAGCGCACCGCTGCAGCGTCCGCAGAGAACCTACGAGAGACGGCAAACAGCTATTTCGGCCTGCTTGGTCAAGCCAGTCATAGCCAGAAAGACCGTGCGGCACTGGCCAATCTAGTGCTCAGGCGCGGGCATGTGGTCAATAGCGCACTGACGCAGACCTATCCGAAACGATAAATCAACACTTATGCCGCATCCGGCCACGGAAGGCGGCGCATGCATGGAGATAGCCATGATCGGCACACCCTGCCACTACATACAGCGGCACTACCAAGTGCCGGCATGCATCGGCCGTCGCGTGCTCGCCTACGGCAAGCCAGGCACCATCACAGAGGACCACGGCCACTACATCGGCATAACGCTTGACGAGAGCGCGAAGCGCCGCGCCGGCCGCTACCACCCAGTTGACGGAATCGAGTACGGCGACATGGTCGAGAAGCTGCCCAAGCCGGCTCGCAGCAGCAACTACGACAAGTTCCAGAACGAGGACATCGACTGCTACTTCCACGAGTTCCTCTGCATCATCAAGCCAGAGGTTGAGATGCGTGGCGGGTGTAGAGAATGGCGTGACGGAGGCTTCCACCAGGTGCCGCGCGAGTTTCGCATGTACCGCACGACGCACGCGCTCGACCATCTTGCCCGCGCCAGCGTCACCGGCGACTGGGCGCCGACCGTGAAGGCGGCCAAGGCCAGCTACAAGGAAGCGCTGAAGAAGGCGCCGAAGCCATACCGGCGCTGGGACAGCGAAGCCGAATTTCGCGCCTACCGCGACGCCTACTACGACCTCTGATCGTTACGCGCTGCCCGCCAGCGCCTTCCCCTATTCAACGATAACGCCTGCCCGGCGAGGAACAACCATGCCCATCACCTATGGAAGCGTCTGCAGCGGCATTGAAGCTGCGACCGTAGCCTGGGAGCCGCTCGGGTGGAAAGCGTCTTGGTACGCCGAGATCGAGCCATTCCCCTGCGCAGTGCTGGCTCATCACTATCCGGACACACCGAACCACGGCGACATGACCCGTCTGGCTGCCCTGGTGCTGTCCGACAAGATCCCGGTGCCCGACGTGCTTGTCGGCGGCACGCCCTGCCAGGCCTTCAGTGTGGCCGGCATGCGCGAAGGTCTGGCCGATCCCCGCGGCGCCCTCACCATCAAATACGTGGAGCTGCTCGATGCAATTGACCATGTTCGAACAAAGCGCGGCGACCCCGAGGCCGCCTGTGTCTGGGAAAACGTCCCCGGCGTCCTCTCCGACAAGGGTAACGCGTTTGGCTGCTTCCTCGGCGCCCTGGTGGGCGAATCCGCAGAGCTCAAGCCGCCAGGGGGCAAATGGAAGGACGCTGGTTGTGTGTATGGACCCACGCGAACAGTCGCATGGCGGGTTCTGGATGCCCAATATTTCGGCCTGGCCCAACGACGCCGCCGTGTGTTCGTTGTCGCAAGTGCTCGAGCAGGGTTCGATCCCCTCGAAGTACTTTTTGAGCGCGAAGGCCTGCGCCGGGATACTCCGCCGCGCCGAGGCGAGGGGCAAGACCTTGCCGGACGAGCTCCATTCGGCCCTGCGCTCCAGTGCGGATGCGGATACGTCTTCGGTTTAGACCTGGGCCAGTACGGCTGCCCGAACTGCGAGGGTGACGAAGGGCCCGCGGTTGAGGTGCTTGCCGGAGTTCCTGCCTACGGCGGCCACAGCCTTCAGAGCGATGTCAGTCAGGCCGCTACGCTTACGGCCAAGGACACACGCCTTGATATGGAAAGCGAGACATTCTGCGTGGCACCCACGCTCGACGCGAGCTTCGGCCGACTACAGGGCTGCAGCGGCCAGGATGCGAATCATGGCCATGGCCACCTGGTTGTGCACGGAACTCAAGATCCCGATGTATTGAATGGCCTGAGCCACCCTCTGGGAAGAAACAACGGTCAAGAAAACGCGATCCTGGTCGAACCCAGTCCCGGGTTTGAGACGGTTGCCACCTTGGACGCCAGAACACAGGGTGGAGGGTTTCCTGGAACAGACGGAGCCTGCGGTGGCCATGTGATTGCTGCGTTCGCTGAAAACTCTCGCGCGGAACTCCGATACGAGGCCGGAGACGGCTCGATCGCCGGAACACTCAGTGCAGGGGGGGGGCAAACCAGGACAAGGCGCGCCTTCCATACAGCATGGCCAGGCCGTTCGCAGGCTCACCGCGCGCGAGTGCGAATGGCTCCAGGGCTTCTCCGGCGACCACACCCGAATCCCCTATCGCGGCAAGCCAGCCGAGGAATGCCCGGACGGGCCGCGCTACAAGGCGATCGGAAACAGCAAGGCCGTGTTCGTCGTCCGCTGGATCGGCCGACGCATCCAACAACAACTTGAACGTCTCGCTTGAGGTATCCCCATGCCCACAGAAAACCGATCCAGCAACACAGAGATGGTAAGCGTGCCGCCATACATTGGCCTGGAGCCGCTGGTTGGACTTTACTACCCCGCCCAATGCCGCCGTTGCGGTTGGGTTGGCAGCTCCGAAGAATTGACCGAGGACGATGCCCAGTGCACACGCGACATCGGCGATCGCCTGTGCCTGGGCGACTGCGATGAACTCGGCCGGGATGATCTGCTTGGTATCATTCAGGCGATGGCCAAGGCATCCCAGCACCACCAGGGCGAGCCGGTGGCTTGGCGCGGCATAAACGAGCTCGGCGATATCGTTACCGAATGGATAGATGGCGCGCCACCAGAGGCCATGGTTGACCTATGCGGACAACCCGCCAGCTTTGCAAGTCTTGAGCTGGCCTACACCCACGCCGACCCTGCCGAGGTTGAGCGGCTGCATGCCGATTTATCCAAGGCGATAGGGATTCTTAAAACGCTGGCATCTGGAAGAGGCTTGAGCCGTGCGGAACTTGACGAGTTTCTATCTGCCAGCGCAGAACCACAGGTGAAGTGGTGAAAACTCACTTCGCGCCATTCACCGACCTGGAAGATATCGGACAGGCCCCATGCGGTACCTGGCTGGGCGAATCCCCTGAGCTGTCAGGCGACTGGGCCAAAGTCGACTGCCTGCTCTGCCAGAAACGCAAGGTCAGGATCATCACAGCCGCCGCTGATGAAGAGCGCTTCATCGTCGAGCAGATGGGCAACATGGCGGCATTCATGCGAGCTCAAGCGTAACCGCCCAAGAGCACATCTGTACCTCACCCCGCTGTAACCCCTCTCCCCTCTATTCACTGCCGCGATATGGCGGCAAAGGCGAAGCTATGTCTCAAGCAAAGGAACGCCCGATCCTGTTCAGCGGACCGATGGTCCGCGCCATCTTGGAAGGACGGAAGAAAGCCACACGACGCCCGGTGAAGCCAGGCTTCCCGTCTTCAGTCACCGAGGTGTTCCCCTACGCGGGCGCGCCGCATGTATGGATGCCAGCATTGCAGTCGGGCGAGCCTTGGTACGAACAGGTGCGCGAGTGCCCATACGGCCGACCAGGTGACCGACTGTGGGTGCGCGAGACATGGGGCGTCATCAGTCACGACTTCGACCAGCAGGGAAATGCGGCCGATTGGGAGCCCGATCGCCCTGCGAAGGCTATCCGCGAAATGCGGTTCGGGCGCGGCTATTACTCAGGCCACATTGTCTACGCGGCAGACGGCCCCTGCGAATGGGCAGGTGACGAGGATGGGGGTGGCGATCCACGGTCAGCATGGAAGCCCAGCATCCACATGCCCCGCGTGGCCGGCCGCATCCTGCTGGAGGTCACCGACGTGCGTGTCGAGCGCCTGCAGGATGGCGAGGGCGAGACGGATTTCGAAAGCCGCTACGTCGCCGAGGGCATACACCGCATTCACCACGGCGATGGCGAACACTACTACCACCCATTCAAGAGCGATCCTGGGCCGGGAAACTGGGCCGATCCCTTCGACGCTTGGCGCGAGCTCTGGGTATCCATCAACGGGGCCGACTCCTGGAACGCCAACCCCTGGGTCTGGGTCATCGAGTTCAAAAGGATTCAGCCATGATCCGCCTCGCCCTCTGCCTCCTGCTGCTGGCCACCGGCGCCAGCGCAACCGAGAACGTCATCGACGTGCAGCACGACAGCCAGCGCGGCGTGACCTGCTACCTCCTGAATGGGATCGGCATCAGCTGCATCCCCGACAGCCAGCTGCAGGCAGGCAACGAGCGCCAGCTCTCCCCGCACGAAACCCAACCCGAACCTACACCCGCACTGGCGCCTGGGCGCTGGATTGATGAGAGGTACCAACTGTGAGCGAATTCACGGATACACAACGCTTGGATTTCATGCTCAGCAATTGCCGAAAGGTGGTGGTAGAGGTTCTGCCATTCGGGGGGCGAGATGTTTACGTGGAAGAAGGCTTCATGGGGACAAAAACCTATGGGGCAGTTCGCCTCACCAATCCTTCCGATCAGGAGGAAGAACAGGCGAAAAGGATGGCAATCGATCTAGCTCTGAAGGTGAAGCCATGACCGACCTGATCGAAGTGAAGACGGCAGAACTGAGCGGCGAAGCTCTGGCCTGGGCTGTTGCGAAAGCGGAGGGCCTTGAGCCGCGCCTGGAATCACCGCACTACGGCAACGGCTGGCGTGTGTTCTGCGATACCACGTTTGGGAATAGCAAGCGCTACAACCCGCAGGAGGACTGGGCGCTGGGCGGCCCGCTGAAGCTCAAGCACCGCATCGGAGACGGTCCGATACACGGGGGCTGGGTTGCGCACCCCAGCAGGCCAAACGAACCCACAGACTGGCTTGAGGCCGCAGAGCCTTTGACTGCGATCTGCCGCGCCGTCGTCGTAAAGATCACTGGATGGGCAGTCCAGGTGCCTAAGGAGCTGATGCCGTGAATCGAGAAGCATTAAAAGCGCTGGCTGAGCGTGTAATGAATGACAGGCAATTCTGCTGGGACGCACAACACCGGTTTCTGGCCGAGGGCGTGCTTGCTCTTTCCGCCGAGAGCGAAGCGCTGCGCAAGGACGCCGAACGCAGCAAAAGCATGCTGTTGGACGCCTGCGTGCAGATCGGCTCTATCGGCGAGGCCATGGGCCTGGATATGGATGCCGACGCAGACATGATGATCGGCACGGCCCGCGACCTTGTGTCTGGCATGAACCGCATCATTCAGGTATGCCCTTTGGGCTCGCCGGGCTTCGCCATTGCAACCGAGGTAATGGGCGAACTGGGCGTAACGCAGGATGCTCAAGAATGATCGTCCTCGCCTACATGGCCTACCTGATCTACAGGGGGCCGAGATGAGCCGATTCATTGCCGTGGTTCACGGATGGCACGTCGACAGCAACGGATTCAACGTGCATCAGCTGACCGCAACCAACCAGAAAGATGCAGATGACGAAGCATGTCTGCTTTCTGCACGACGCAATGCCACCTTCGACCGCACCGCCTATGTGACAGTCGAAATCGACGACCGAGAGCACCTTCCCCGCCGCCTCACTTGGCGAGAACGGCTGACTGGCCGCATCGATTAATCCCTTCTTAGCCCGCCACGCAGCGGCACCATATCGGCGACCACGCCGAATAGTTATCCTCAATCATCATTCAAGCCCGCCGCAAGCCGCGCGGGGGAGGACCACCTATGTCTGAACGAAAAACGATGTGCATCTACCATGGCAACTGCGCTGATGGATTCGGCGGCGCCTGGGTCGTTCGCAGGGCCTTGGGCGACCAGGTCGAGTTTGTGGCCGGCGTGCATGGGCAGGAGCCACCTGATGTCACCGACAAAGACGTGATCATCGTCGACTTCAGCTACAAGTACGACGTGCTAGCACGGATCAGCTGGAAAGCCCGGAGCATCATCGTCCTGGACCATCATAAATCCGCGGCTGAGGACCTCGCGAAGTTCCCGCCTTTCCATGCCGGCATTCGGCTAGATGGCCGGCGCGCCGACGGGTCAACCGCGCTGGGCTGGGAAAGCGCGCACACTTTCATGAGCTCGCAGAACTCACCGGCGATAGCCTGCTGCTTTGACATGCATCGCAGCGGCGCCATGCTGGCCTGGGATCACTTCTTCCCGGGGCAAGAGCCTCCGATGCTGCTGCGCCACATCGAGGACCGCGATCTTTGGCTGTTCCAGCTGGACGGTACCCGCGAGATTCAGGCCAACCTGTTCAGCTATCCCTATGACTTCGAGGTCTGGGACAAGCTCATGGCCGCCGACGTGCAAACCCTCCGCTCCGACGGTGCAGCGATCGAGCGTAAGCACCACAAGGACATTGCCGAACTGGTCGCCGTTACCAAGCGGCGCCTCGTCATCGCCGGGCACGATGTGCCGGTGGCCAGCCTGCCGTACACGCTCACCAGCGACGCCGGTCACCTCATGGCCCAGGGCGAGCCATTCGCCGCGTGCTACTGGGACACCCCAGAAGGACGCGTATTCAGCCTGCGCAGCACCGATAAAGGTCTAGACGTTTCGGAAATCGCCAAGCAGTACGGCGGTGGTGGCCACCGCAACGCCTCCGGTTTCCGCGTGCCCTTCGGCCACGAACTGACCAAGTAATACCCCCCTTTCATTTGGCGCCGGCGCTAATAGCTGCCGGTCGAGGATCTCCTATGTCCGCAATAAACCGTTTCCACGAAGTAGCCAACGATGCGCTGGTGCAGATCAGCGACCACCTGGTGCCGGGAGCCAAGCTCACCCTGGCCATCTACGTACCAGGCGAACCTGAGCAGGACATCGTCCTGATGGGACCTGGTGTCGCTGCTGATGAGGTCGTGAACACCCTGCGGCGACGTGCCGCGCTGGGACTTGATGGCGATAACACCTACAAACGTGGGGTATGCGATGTAGTCGTTGGGGCCATGGCAGCAGGGAAACAGAACAATAACCGGCCGCCCGAGGGGCACTGGGGCCAGCGGTTTTGGGACATCGGCCGGGCTGAGGGTGCGCTGCAGCAAGAACTGACTCAGGCACTCCGCATGGCCCGCAAAGAACTAGACGCCTGCCAGCGTGTGATCCACTACGCCGGCGGATTCGACCCGGCCTACGTCAATGACGCCCAGGCAGCCATCAAGGAAGCCGACTCGGTACTGGACAAAATCCCCGCCTGACTAACCTGCCGCCACCGGCGGCGTGGAGACCATCATGTGCAAAGTCACCCTCGATGAATGGGCGCACGATCACTTCAGAACGCCGCCCAGCAGCAACACTCTTCGCCGTTGGGCCCGTGAGGGCCTGATCACCCCGGCCCCGGTAAAGCACGGTCGCAGCTACTATGTTGAGGCCGATGCCTGCTACCGGGAGCCAGAGCCGCTGCCCCGAGTTCCAGTGGGCAGTTCCCTTGTTAATCGAATTGCGAGTGCACGATATGGCGCCCAGGCCGCGTAATCCTGGATCAAAGGACCTACCGCCCAACCTTTACAGAAAGACCGACAAGCGTAACGGGGTCACCTACTACACGTACCGCGACCCCGTGAGCAATCGGATGTTTGGCCTGGGCAGCGACAAGGCAAAAGCGATCGCTGAGGCGGTCTCCGCCAACATGGCCCTGCAGGTCGCGCCGCCCACCCTGTCAGCGCGCATAGCGCCCGAACCGAGCGCGCCTGATCGGAAATTCAGCGAGTGGATCGTCGAGTACTTGGCAGACCTGAAGGACCGTGAGCTTTCAGAATCGAGCATGCGCAACCTTCGTATGCGATTGAACCGGGTCGAGAAAGCATTCGGAGAGCGCGATATCCGCACGCTGACGACCATGGACATCGCGGATTACCTATCGACCTACGTCAAAGAGGGTAAAGCCCAGATGGCCAGGGCTATGCGCTCCCTACTGCGCGACCTGTTCATGGGGGCCATGGCCAGGGGCTGGGTCGACGCCAACCCAGTCGAAGCTACCAAAGCCGCA
The DNA here is from genome assembly GCF_016647865.1 of Pseudomonas sp. S60. Lineage (NCBI taxonomy): Bacteria > Pseudomonadati > Pseudomonadota > Gammaproteobacteria > Pseudomonadales > Pseudomonadaceae > Pseudomonas > Pseudomonas sp. S60. The sequence continues at coordinate 111,900 of NZ_JACVVH010000002.1, forward strand.
CGAGTTAAGATCAAGCGCCAGCGCCTGACGCTAGAGCTGTGGAAAGCGATATATGAGGAGGCTGCACAGCCATGGCTCAAGCGCGCCATGGAGCTCGCTCTTATAACCGGTCAGCGCCGTGAGGACATTGCTTCATTCGTTTTCAGGGATGAGGTGGACGGATTCCTGCAGGTCGTCCAATCGAAGACGGGGGCCAGGCTAAGGATCAGCACCAGCGTAACACTGGAATGCATCAGCCTGAGTCTGGGTGAAGTGATACGGCGTTGCCGGGATCGAGTGTTGTCGAAGCACCTGGTGCACCACCACCGGACAATCAGCCGCGCAAAGGCGGGATCTCCCATCATGCTCGACACAATCAGCAAAGAGTTCGCGGCGGCGCGTGACAGAGCCGCTGCGAAGCTTAGGCTCGACATGGGCGCCAGCCCGCCAACCTTCCACGAACAGCGATCATTGGCTGCCCGGCTGCATGAGGAAGAGGGTCGAGATGCACAGCGACTGCTGGGTCACCGTTCGGCCAAGATGACCGATCTATACCGTGACAGCCGTGGCGCTGAGTGGATCGATGTCGCATAATCCTGCGACTAATTTTTGGGAGATATTGGGGAGGTTTTGGGGAGGAATCCCAGCCCCTTTAAATTCAATGACTTACACTCTTTACGGCATCAAAGCCTGCGATACCATGAAAAAAGCACGAACCTGGCTCGACGACCAGGGCATCGTCTACGAATTCCATGACTACAAGACCCAAGGCATCGACCGTGACAGCCTGAACCGCTGGTGTGGCGAACACGGCTGGGAAGTCATCCTCAACCGTGCCGGCACCACCTTCCGCAAGCTGGATGACGCCAGCAAGGCAGACCTCGACCAGGCCAAGGCCGTCGAGTTGATGCTGGCCCAGCCGTCGATGATCAAACGCCCGGTGCTGGACCTTGGCGCGCGTACGCTGGTGGGCTTCAAGCCCGACCTTTACGCAGCGACCCTGGCCTGACCACCCCCTATTTCGCACGAGGTAATTCCATGTCCAATACTCTGTTCAGCCTGGCCTTCGGTGTCGGCTCCCAGAACCGCCAGGGCGCCTGGCTGGAAGTGTTCTACGCACAACCCCTGCTCAACCCGAGCGCTGAACTGGTCGCAGCCATCGCCCCGGTACTGGGCTATGAAGGCGGCAACCAGGCGATCGCCTTCAGCAATGCCCAGGCCGCACAACTGGCCGAAGCCGTGCGGGGCGTGGACGCAGCCCAAGCGGCACTGCTGACCCGCCTGGCCGAGAGCCACAAGCCGCTGGTCGCCACGCTGCTGGCCGAAGACGCCGCTCTGGCTTCCACGCCTGAGGCATACCTCAAGCTGCACCTGCTGTCGCACCGCCTGGTCAAACCCCACGGCGTTAGCCTGGCGGGTATCTTCCCACTGCTGCCGAACGTGGCCTGGACCAACCTGGGCGCAGTCGACCTGGCCGAGCTGGCCGAGCTGCAACTGGAAGCGCGCCTGAAGGGTGAGCTGCTGGAAGTGTTTTCGGTAGACAAGTTCCCGAAAATGACCGACTACGTGGTACCTGCCGGCGTGCGCATCGCCGACACCGCCCGTGTGCGCCTGGGCGCCTACATCGGTGAAGGCACCACCATCATGCACGAAGGCTTCGTCAACTTTAACGCGGGCACCGAAGGCCCGGGCATGATCGAAGGCCGCGTCTCGGCGGGCGTGTTCGTTGGCAAGGGCTCAGACCTGGGCGGCGGTTGCTCGACCATGGGCACGTTGTCGGGTGGCGGCAACATCGTCATCAAGGTAGGCGAAGGCTGCCTGATCGGCGCCAACGCAGGTATCGGCATTCCGCTGGGCGATCGCAACACCGTCGAAGCCGGCCTCTACATCACCGCAGGTACCAAGGTGAACCTGCTGGACGAGAACAACGAGCTGGTCAAGGTGGTCAAGGCCCGCGACCTGGCCGGGCAGACCGACCTGCTGTTCCGTCGCAACTCGCTCAACGGTGCAGTGGAATGCAAGACCCACAAGTCGGCCATCGAGCTGAACGAGGCGCTGCACGCGCACAACTGAAAACCTGACAAGGTTTGAAGTGTTAAGATCGGGTCTGGTGCACATGCGCCAGACCCGATTTTCATTCCAGGCCCCGCGAACATGCTCCAGCCCTCCCCCTGGCGTGCCGATTTCCCCGCCATCGCCGCTCTGCAACGCCAGCACCAGACTTACCTGGACAGCGCCGCTACTGCCCAAAAACCCCAGGCGCTACTCGATGCCTTGGCCCACTACTACGGCAACGGTGCGGCCAATGTGCACCGGGCCCAGCACCTGCCGGGCGCCCTGGCAACCCAGGCGTTCGAGACCAGCCGCAACAAGGTGGCGGCCTGGCTCAATGCCGAGCAAGCCAGCCAGATCGTGTTCACCCACGGTGCGACATCAGCGCTCAACCTGCTGGCGTATGGCCTGGCGCATCGCTTTGAAGCGGGCGAAGAAATCGCCATCAGTGCCCTTGAACATCATGCCAACCTGCTGCCCTGGCAGCAGTTGGCCCAGCGCCGCAACCTGCGCCTGGTGGTACTGCCGGTGGATGCCAGTGGTCATATCGACCTGGAGCAGGCGCTGCAACTGATCGGCCCGCGCACCCGCGTGCTGGCTGTCAGCCAGTTGTCCAACGTGCTGGGCACCTGGCAGCCGCTGCAAGCACTGTTGGCCCATGCCCGTGCGCAAGGCGCGATAACGGTGGTGGACGGTGCTCAGGGCGTGGTGCATGGCCAGCACGATGTGCAGCGGTTGGGGTGCGACTTCTACGTGTTCTCCAGCCACAAGCTCTACGGGCCCGATGGCGTCGGGGTGCTGTACGGGCACAGCCAGGCGCTACCCCTGCTGAAGCATTGGCAGTTCGGCGGTGAAATGGTGCAAGTGGCCGACTATCAAAGCGCCAGCTTCCGCCCTGCACCGCTGGGGCTGGAAGCCGGTACGCCGCCTATTGCCGGGGTGATCGGCCTTGGGGCAACCCTCGGCTACCTGGGTAGCCTGGACGCTTCGGCGATCAACGCCCACGAGGCCACCTTGCACCAGCATCTGCTGCGCGGCCTGGCCGAGCGCGATGGCATACGGTTGGTGGGTGCGCCCGACACGGCACTGGCCAGCTTCGTGGTGGAAGGCGTCCACCACGCTGACATCGCCCACCTGCTGACCGAGCAGGGTATCGCCGTACGGGCCGGCCACCACTGTGCGATGCCCCTGCTCAACGGGCTTGGGCTGGACGGTGCCATCCGTGTTTCCTTGGGGATGTACAACGACGGTGACGACCTGCAACGGTTCTTCAGCGCGCTGGATCAGGCACTGGAGTTGCTTCGATGAACTTGCCGGAGCAGGCGCAGCAGGCGCTGGATACGTTTGCCCAAGGCAAGGGCTGGGAGCAGCGGGCCCGCTTGCTGATGCAATGGGGCGACCAGCTGGAGCCTCTGACAGCCGCCGATAAAACCGAAGCCAACCGGGTGCATGGGTGCGAAAGCCTGGTGTGGCTGGTGGCAGAGCAGGTGGATGGGCGTTGGCGGTTCAAGGCCAGCAGTGATGCACGCCTGTTGCGAGGCCTGCTGGCCTTGCTTCTGGTGCGGGTACAAGGCCTGGCGGTTGCAGACCTGGCGGGGCTCGACCTGCGCGACTGGTTCAGCCAGCTGGGCCTGGAGCGCCAGCTGTCGCCATCGCGCAGCAACGGGCTGCATGCGGTGGTGCAGCGGATGGCGGAACTGGCCTCTGGCCGCTGATCGCCACCTACGGGGCGGGGCGCTCGGAGGGGCGGCGGGCGCCGGCTACCAGCTTCTCCACCGCCTTGCTCGCCGCCACCATGCCGAAGGTGGCTGTCACCATCATCACCGCACCAAAGCCACCGGCGCAGTCCAGCCGCACGCCCTCACCCACGAAGCTTTTCTGCAGGCACACACTGCCATCCCCTTTGGGATAACGCAGCTGCTCGCTGGAAAACACACAAGGCACACCGTAGTTGCGGCTGACATTGCGCGAGAAGTTGTAATCGCGGCGCAGGGTTGAGCGCACCCGCGAGGCCAGCGGGTCGTTGAAGGTCTTGTTGAGGTCGGCCATCTGCACCTGGGTTGGGTCGATCTGCCCGCCCGCGCCACCGGTGGTGACCACGGCGATCTTGCGGCGGCGGCACCAGGCGATCAGCGCCGCCTTGGCCATCACGCTGTCGATGCAGTCGATCACGCAATCCAGGTGCTCGGTGATGTATTGGACCATGGTGTCACGGGTGACGAAATCGGCCACCGCATGCACCTTGCACGCCGGGTTGATCGCGCGCAGGCGCTCGGCCATGACGTCCACCTTCGCCCGGCCTACCTGCCCCTCCAGGGCATGGGCCTGGCGGTTGGTGTTGCTGACGCAGACATCGTCCAGGTCGAACAGGGTAAGCTCGCCCACGCCACTGCGTGCCAGCGCCTCGGCCACCCACGAGCCTACGCCGCCTATCCCCACCACCGCCACGTGGGCCTGCTGCAGGCGTTGCAACCCCTGGTCGCCATACAACCGGGCGACACCGGCGAAGCGTGGATCCTCTGTACTCATGCTCAACCCCCAAAAAACCGGCGCGCAGTATAAGCGAGCCTGCCCTCAGCCTGCACCGTTAGGAAAGATCCTATCAACCCTGCTTTAATGTCCTATCACCTCGACACATATGGACGACAATGTCTTCACGTAAATTCGGCCTGAACCTGGTTGTGGTCCTGGCCATCGCCGCGTTGTTCACCGGCTTCTGGGCGCTGATCAACCGCCCCGTTTCGGCGCCTGCGTGGCCTGAGCAGATCTCCGGCTTCTCCTACTCGCCATTCCGCCTGGGGGAGAGCCCGCAGAAAGGCCAGTACCCCGACGACAACGAGATGCGCCAGGACCTGGAGCAGTTGAGCAAACTGACCGACAGCATTCGTATCTATACGGTGGAAGGCACCCAGGCCGATATCCCGAAGTTGGCCGAGGAGTTTGGCCTGCGGGTCACCCTGGGCATCTGGATCAGCCCCGACCTGGAGCGCAACGAGCGGGAAATCGCCACAGCCATCGAGCTGGCCAATACCTCGCGCAGCGTCGTGCGTGTGGTGGTCGGCAACGAGGCGTTGTTCCGCGAAGAGGTCACCCCGGAAAACCTGATCAAGTACCTGGACCGGGTGCGCGCTGCCGTTAAAGTGCCGGTGACCACCAGTGAGCAGTGGCACATCTGGAAGCAGAACCCGCAACTGGCCAAGCATGTCGACCTGATTGCCGCGCACATCCTGCCGTACTGGGAATTCGTGCCCATGAAGGACTCGGTGGAATTCGTGCTGGACCGGGCCCGTGAGCTCAAGCACCAGTTCCCGCGCAAACCCCTGCTGCTGTCGGAGGTCGGCTGGCCCAGCAATGGCCGCATGCGCGGTGGCGCCGACGCCACCCAGGCCGACCAGGCGATCTACCTGCGCACCCTGGTCAACACCCTTAACCGTCGAGGCTTCAACTACTTCGTCATCGAGGCCTATGACCAGCCGTGGAAAGCCAGTGACGAAGGGTCGGTAGGCGCCTACTGGGGCGTGTTCAACGCCGAGCGCCAGCAGAAATTCAACTTCGAGGGCCCGGTGGTGGCGATCCCGCAGTGGCGCGCCTTGGCGGTAGCCTCGGTGGTGCTGGCACTGATCGCCTTGATGGTGCTGTTCATCGACGGTTCTGCCTTGCGCCAGCGGGGGCGCACCTTCCTCACCTTCATCACCTTCCTGTGCGGGTCGGTGCTGGTGTGGATTGCCTACGACTACAGCCAGCAATACAGCACCTGGTTCAGTTTGACGGTAGGCGTGCTGCTGGCCCTCGGGGCGCTGGGCGTCTTCATCGTGCTGCTTACCGAAGCCCACGAACTGGCCGAGGCGGTGTGGATCCACAAGCGCCGCCGCGAATTCCTGCCTGTGCAGGGCGACAGCCCCTACCGGCCCAAGGTCTCGGTGCATGTGCCGTGTTACAACGAACCGCCAGAGATGGTCAAACAGACCCTCGATGCCCTTGCCGCACTGGACTACCCCGACTACGAAGTGCTGGTGATCGACAACAACACCAAGGACCCGGCTGTGTGGGAGCCGCTGAAGGCCCACTGTGAAAAGCTCGGCGAACGTTTCAGGTTCTTCCACGTGGCACCGCTTGCCGGTTTCAAGGGCGGCGCCCTGAACTACCTGATTCCGCACACGGCCAAGGACGCCGAAGTGATTGCCGTGATCGACTCGGACTACTGCGTGGACCGCAACTGGCTCAAGCACATGGTGCCGCACTTCGCCGACCCGAAGATTGCCGTGGTGCAATCACCCCAGGACTACCGCGACCAGCACGAGAGCGCGTTCAAGAAGCTGTGCTACAGCGAGTACAAAGGCTTTTTCCACATTGGCATGGTCACCCGCAACGACCGGGACGCCATCATCCAGCATGGCACCATGACCATGACCCGCCGCAGTGTGCTGGACGAACTGGGCTGGGCCGAATGGTGCATCTGCGAGGACGCCGAACTGGGCCTGCGGGTCTTCGAAAAAGGCCTTTCGGCAGCCTACGCCCACAACAGCTACGGCAAGGGCCTGATGCCCGACACCTTCATCGACTTCAAGAAGCAGCGGTTCCGCTGGGCTTATGGGGCCATCCAGATCATCAAGCACCACGCGGGCGCCCTGCTGCGCGGCAAGGGCAGCGAACTGACACGGGGCCAGCGCTACCACTTTTTGGCCGGCTGGCTGCCCTGGATCGCCGATGGCATGAACATCTTCTTCACCGTCGGCGCGCTGCTGTGGTCGGCTGCCATGATCATCGTGCCGCACCGGGTGGACCCGCCGCTGATGATCTTTGCCATCCCGCCGCTGGCGCTGTTCTTCTTCAAGGTGGGCAAGATCATCTTCCTGTATCGCCGCGCAGTCGGGGTTAACCTCAAGGACGCCTTTGCGGCTGCGCTGGCCGGGCTGGCGCTGTCGCACACCATCGCCAAGGCCGTGCTGTATGGCTTCTTCACCAGCAGCATGCCGTTCTTCCGCACGCCAAAGAACGCCGACAGCCATGGGTTGCTGGTGGCCATTTCCGAGGCACGGGAGGAGCTGTTCATCATGGTGCTGTTGTGGGGCGCAGCCTTGGGCATCTACCTGGTGCAGGGGCTGCCAAGCTCGGACATGCGTTTCTGGGTGGCGATGTTGCTGGTGCAGTCGCTGCCGTATCTGGCGGCGCTGGTGATGGCGTTCCTCTCGTCGCTGCCCAAGCCTGAGGAAAAGGCCGTGCAGGCGCAGGAAGGTTGAGATTGGGGGCTGTTTTGCAGCCCGATCGCCGCAGTTCGTCGTCACGACGGGCCGGGGCGATCGGGCAGTGAAGGCTGACACCATTTGATATAAGATAACGCCCCTCAGATTTCCCCGCCTTGCCTTGCCCCGGAGTTACCCATGACGGCCCACGCCGACCTCTCGCCTACCCTTCAACTGGCCTGCGACCTGATCCGGCGCCCCTCGGTCACCCCCGTTGACGCCGATTGCCAGGCGCAGATGATGCACCGCCTGGGCGCCGTGGGTTTCCACCTTGAGCCGATGCGCATCGAAGACGTCGACAATTTCTGGGCCACTCACGGCAACCAGGAAGGCCCGGTGCTGTGCTTCGCTGGCCATACCGACGTGGTGCCGACCGGGCCGGTGCAGCAATGGCAGCATGAACCGTTCGATGCACTGATCGATGCTGACGGCATGCTCTGCGGCCGCGGTGCTGCCGACATGAAGGGCAGCCTGGCCTGCATGGTGATCGCCAGCGAACGCTTCGTGCAGGACTACCCGAACCACCGCGGCAAGGTGGCGTTCCTGATCACCAGCGACGAAGAAGGCCCGGCCCACCACGGCACCAAGGCGGTGGTCGAGCGCCTGCAGGCGCGTAACGAGCGCCTGGACTGGTGCATCGTCGGCGAGCCGTCCAGCACCCGCCTGCTGGGCGACGTGGTGAAAAACGGCCGGCGCGGCTCGCTCGGTGCCAAGCTGACCGTGCGCGGCAAGCAAGGCCATGTGGCCTACCCACACCTGGCGCGTAACCCTATTCACCTGGCCGCACCGGCACTGGCGGAGCTGGCCGCCGAGCACTGGGACGAGGGCAATGCCTTCTTCCCGCCCACCAGCTTCCAGATCTCCAACCTCAATTCCGGCACTGGTGCCACCAACGTGGTGCCGGGCGAACTCTACGCCCTGTTCAACTTCCGTTTTTCCACCGAATCCACGGTAGAAGGCCTGCAAGCGCGGGTAGCGGCGATTCTCGACAAGCACCAGTTGGACTGGTCGGTGGAGTGGGCACTGTCGGGGCTGCCGTTCCTCACCGAGCCAGGCGAGCTGCTCGACGCCGTGGCGGCCAGCATCAAGGGCGTCACCGGCCGTGACACCGTGCCCTCCACCAGCGGCGGCACCTCGGATGGCCGCTTCATTGCCACCATGGGCACCCAGGTGGTGGAGCTCGGCCCGGTCAACGCGACCATCCACCAGGTCGACGAGCGAATCCTGGCCAGCGACCTCGACCTGCTGACCGAGATCTATTACCACACCCTGGTAAGGTTGCTGGCCTGATGCTCACCTGCCCACTCTGCCAGGCGCCGCTCAGCCAGCTGGACAATGGCGTGGTATGCCCTGCCGGGCATCGCTTCGACCGCGCCCGCCAAGGCTACCTGAACCTGCTGCCGGTGCAGCACAAGAACAGCCGTGACCCGGGTGACAACCAGGCCATGGTCGAGGCCCGTCGCAACTTCCTCGACGCCGGCCACTATGCGCCGGTCGCCAAACGCCTGGCGGAGCTGGCCAGCGAGCGGCAACCCGGCGCCTGGCTGGATATCGGCTGTGGCGAGGGCTACTACACGGCCCAGCTTGCCCAGGCGCTGCCGGATGCCCAGGGCTATGCCCTGGATATCTCCCGTGAAGCGGTAAAGCGGGCGTGCCGGCGTGCCCCAGCCGTCACCTGGATGGTCGCCAGCATGGCCCGGGTGCCGCTGGCAGACCAAAGCTGCCAGTTCGTGGCCAGCGTGTTCAGCCCGCTGGACTGGGCCGAAGCAAGGCGCGTACTCAGCCCCGGTGGTGGCCTGATGCGTGTCGGCCCCACCAGCGGCCACCTGATGGAACTGCGCCAGGCGCTCTACGATGAAGTGCGGCCCTATGCCGATGACAAGCACCTGGGCCTGGTGCCCCCTGGCATGGCCCATGCCCATGGCGAAACCCTGGAGTTCCGCCTGAGCCTGGTTGCCCCCCAGGCCCGCGCCGACCTGCTGGCCATGACCCCACACGGCTGGCGCGCCAGTGCCGACAAACGTGCGCAGGTGATCGAGCACCCCGCGCCATTCGACGTTACAGTGTCCATGCGGTACGACTATTTCGTGCGCCAAGACTGAGCACACCCGGAGCCTTCATGCGCCAACCTGATATCGAGATCTACCTGAGGGACGCGGACGTCGACCACAAGCAGCTTGCCCAGTGGCTGACCCAGGCAATAGCCCCTTGCAGTGACTGGCAGCAGAAAGGCCAGACCTTCAAATGCCAGGCCGGTAACATTCCAGTCACCTGGTTACCCAAAGCTGTGGGGAAATGGAACAGCCTTTACCTGGAAAGCGACCAGACGCCGTGGGCCGATGATGTGGCCTGCGCCCGCGCTGCTTTCGCTGCACTGGGCGTGGAAGTACGTTGCGCACCGGGCGGCTGGGTAGAGGAAGACGGCGAGGAAGACGCCGACCGGTGGGTGCGCATCAGTGCCGACGGTGAAGAAGAAATCACCTGGCGTACCTGACTGCACCACGCCTGTCGTGAAGCCTGGCCTGCCGGTCACACCGGCAAGCCCGCTTGCGCCACAAACCCTGCATTGCGTGGCTCAGAGGCCTACCACGTCCTCGGCTTGCAAGCCTTTCTGGCCCTCGATGCAGGCGTATTCCACGCGTTGCCCTTCGACCAGGGTACGATGCCCCTCACCGCGGATCGCCCGATAGTGGACAAACACATCCGCGCCGCCCTCGCGCTGAATGAAGCCGTAACCCTTGGCATCGTTGAACCACTTTACATTCCCAGTCTCACGAGACGACATCTGAACTACTCCGGATTTTTATTGTGAACGTCACCTTGCCGACCCATGACCGCATGCCTGGGTCGACGCCGCTTGAGCGAATATCCTGCAAGTGGCAGGCCGATTTTATGACCCAGAACAAAAAATTTTGATGACCATGGCGCCGTTCGACGGTTTTTGCTGAACTTGCGCGGATACGGCAGACTAAATGGCTGAATACCCCTCGAACCCTTCACCCAGGGCACACACCCCATGACCCGTTCCCCCCTGCGCCGCCTGATTTTCGGCGGCCTGCGTCGCCTGTTGTACCTGTGGGTGCGCTCTGAAACCATCAACCAGTCGTCCCTCAGCCTCGAGCTCGATCGCAGCCGCCCGGTGTTCTATGCCCTGCCCTCTCCGGCCTTGACCGACCTGGTGGTGCTGGACCATGAATGCACCAAGGCCGGGCTGCCACGCCCGGTGCTGCCGGTGGCCGTCGGCGAGTTGCATGAACCCGCCGCGTTCTTCTACCTCACCCCCGAACCCGACTGGCTCGGGCGCCATGACAAAAGCGGCGCACCGCCCACGCTGGAGCGGCTGGTCGCGGCAGTCAGCCAACACGCCGAAGAGGACGCGCAGATCATTCCCGTCAGCGTGTTCTGGGGGCAGACACCAGCCAGCGAGTCGAGCCCGTGGAAGCTGCTGTTCGCCGACAGCTGGGCCGTGACCGGGCGCCTGCGCCGGCTGCTGACAGTGCTGATTCTGGGGCGCAAGACACGGGTGCAGTTCTCCGCCCCCATCCACCTGCGCGAACTGGTAGAGCAGAACAAAGGCCACGAGCGAACCGTACGCCTGGCCCAGCGCCTGATGCGCGTGCATTTTCGCAACCTGCGCACTGCCGTCATCGGGCCGGACATCTCGCACCGGCGCAACCTGGTCAAAGGTTTGGTCCATGCGCCCCTGGTGCGCCAGGCCATCGCCGAGCAAGCCCAGCGCGAGAACATCCCGCAGGCCAAGGCGGAAGCCCAGGCACTGCGTTACGGCAATGAAATCGCCTCGGACTACACCTACACCGCCATACGCTTCCTTGAGGTGGTACTCAGCTGGTTCTGGCACAAGATCTATGACGGCATCAAGGTCAACCATATCGAGCAGGTGCAAGGCATCGCGCCGGGTCATGAGGTGATCTACGTGCCCTGCCACCGCAGCCACATCGACTACCTGCTGTTGTCGTACCTGTTGTTCCGCAACGGCCTGACGCCGCCCCACGTCGCCGCCGGCATCAACCTGAACATGCCCGTGGTCGGCAACCTGCTGCGCCGGGGCGGCGCGTTCTTCATGCGCCGCACGTTCAAGGGCAACCCGCTGTACACCGCCGTGTTCAACGAGTACCTGCATACGCTCTATACCAAGGGCTTCCCGGTGGAGTACTTCGTCGAAGGCGGGCGCTCACGCACCGGGCGCATGCTGCAGCCCCGCACCGGCATGCTGGCCATTACCTTGCGCAGCTTTCTGCGGTCATCCCGTACACCGATCGTGTTCGTCCCGGTGTACATCGGCTATGAACGCGTGCTCGAGGGCCGCACGTACCTGGGCGAGCTGCGCGGCGCCAGCAAGAAAAAAGAGTCGATATTCGACATCTTCAAGGTGTTCGGCGCACTCCGTCAGCGCTTCGGCCAGGTATCGGTAAACTTCGGCGAACCTATCAAGCTGGCAGGTTTTCTGGACGAGCAGCAGCCCGGCTGGCGCGAACAGGACCATGCGCCGCAGTTCCGCCCGGCCTGGCTCAACGAAACCACCACCCGCCTGGGCGAAACCGTGGCCAGGCACCTGAACGGCGCGGCGGCCATCAACCCGGTCAACCTGGTGGCGCTGGCGCTGCTGTCTACCAGCCGCCTGGCGCTGGACGAGCGGGCGCTGGTTCGCGTGCTCGACCTGTACCTGGCACTGCTGCGCCAGGTGCCCTACTCGCCCCATACCACGCTGCCCGAGGGCGATGGCCAGGCCCTGATCGAGCACGTGCGCGGCATGGACCTGGTGGCCGAGCAGAAGGACGCACTGGGCCGCATCCTTTACCTGGACGAGGGCAACGCGGTACTGATGACGTATTACCGCAACAACGTGCTGCATATTTTTGCCCTGCCGGCCCTGCTGGCAAGCTTCTTCCTCAGCAACTCACGGATGAACCGCGAGCTGTTGGGCCAGTATGTGCACGCGCTGTACCCCTACCTGCAGGCCGAGCTGTTCTTGCGCTGGTCGCCTGGACAGCTGGACGAGGCGATTGACCAGTGGCTTGCGGCGCTGGTGGAGCAAGGCCTGCTGCGCCAGGACAATGACGTGTACATACGCCCGTCGCCCAGCTCGCGACAGTTCGTCTTGCTGACCCTGCTGGCGCGCAGCATCACCCAGACCCTGCAGCGCTTCTACATGGCCACTTCGCTGCTGCTCAACAGCGGCCAGCACAGCTTGAGCGCCGAAGCCCTGGAAGACCTGTGCGTGATGATGGCCCAGCGGCTGTCGATTCTGCATGGCCTGAACGCGCCGGAGTTTTTCGACAAGACGCTGTTCCGCCATTTCATCCAGACCCTTGTCACGCAAGGCGTGCTGCGCGCCGATGGGCAAGGCAAACTGGGCTATCACGACAAGCTGGGCGACGTGGCCGAAGCGGTGGCCAAGCGCGTGCTATCGGCCGAACTGCGCCTTTCGATCCGCCAGGTGGCACTGCACCGCGATGACGGCTTGAGCACCTCGGCGCTGTGAACATTCATTCTCTGTGTAAGGAAAGCCCCCTATGTTGCGTACCCCACTGCGTCTAACCACCCTGTGCGCCGGCCTGCTGCTGTCGGCCAGCGCCCTGGCGCTGTCTTTGTCCGACCTGAGCCAGAAGGACGCCACCGGCGGCCTCAAGGATGCGCTCACCCAAGGGGCGCAGTTGGCCGTCAAGCAGCTCAGCGCACCCGGCGGTTTCAACAACAACCCCGATGTGCGCATCGAACTGCCCGGCAACCTGGGCAAGGCGGCCAAGGCCATGAAGATGTTCGGCAAGGGCGAGCAGGTCGAGGCCCTGGAAACCAGCATGAACAAGGCCGCCGAGGCCGCCGTGCCACAGGCGCAGGCAATTCTGGTCAACGCGGTGAAGAACATGACCGTGACCGACGCCAAAGGCATCCTCAGCGGCAGTGAAGACGCTGCCACTCAGTACTTGAACAAAAGCAGCCGCGAGCAGATCCGTGCCAAGTTCCTGCCCATCGTCAAGCAAGCCACCGACCAGGTGGGTGTGGTCCAGCAGTACAACGCCTTCGCTGCTCAGGCGAAAGGCCTGGGCCTGGTAAAAAACGACCCCAATATCGAAAGCTACGTGACGGAAAAGGCACTGGACGGCCTGTTCGAGATGATCGGCAAGCAAGAGCAGAGCATCCGCCAGAACCCTGCACAGGCGGCCACCAGCCTAGCCAAGAAGGTGTTTGGCGCACTGTGATTCCGAAGTGTCGGGGCTGCCTTGCAGCCCCTTCGTCGCAGCGCTTCGTCACCACGAACTGCAGCGATGTTGCCTAGTCGCTTTTCCTGACCCTGAACCACGCCGCATACAGCGCTGGCAGAAACAGCAAGGTCAAGGCAGTAGCCACAATCAGCCCCCCCATGATCGCCACCGCCATCGGCCCGTAGAACACGCTGCGCGACAACGGGATCATCGCCAACACGGCCGCCAGCGCAGTCAGCACAATGGGGCGGAAACGTCGCACCGTGGCCTCGATGATTGCTTGCCAACGGCCAAGGCCTGCGGCGATGTCCTGCTCTATCTGGTCCACCAGAATCACCGAATTGCGCATGATCATCCCCGCCAGGGCAATGGTGCCGAGCATGGCGACGAAGCCGAATGGCTGGCGGAACACCAGCAGGAACAGGGTTACCCCGATCAACCCAAGCGGCGCAGTGAGAAACACCATGACCGTGCGCGAGAAACTGCGCAGCTGGATCATCAACAGGCTCAGCACCACCACCACGAACAACGGCATACCCGCGTTCACCGACTTTTGCCCACGCTCGGCATCCTCGACCGTGCCGCCCACCTCCAGCAGGTAACCCTCCGGCAAGCTGGCCCGGATGCCCTGCAACGTCGGCTCGATCTGCTTCACCAGGGTCGCGGGTTGCTGCTTGTCGTAGATATCGGCACGCACGGTGACCGTCGGCAAGCGGTTGCGGTGCCAGATGATGCCTTCCTCGAAGCCATAGGCCAGGGTGGCCACCTGTGACAGCGCCACGCTGTGGCCATTTTCAGTGGGCAAGGCCAGGCTGGCCAGATTGCCCAGCTCGCCACGCTCCTGCGCGGTACCGCGCAACAGGATCTCGATCAGTTCGTTGTCCTCGCGGTACTGGCTGACCGTGGTACCGGTCAGCGAGCTTCGCAAGAAGCTGGACAGCTGCGCAGTGCTCACACCCAGTGCCCGCGCGCGGTCCTGATCGATCTCCAGGAACACCGCCTTGCTGGGCTCTTCCCAATCAAGGTGCACATTGACCACATGGGGGTTTTCGCGCACCTTCTCGGCCACCTGCCGTGCCAGCTCGCGCGCGGTCTCGATATGCTCGCCGGTGACCCGAAACTGCACCGGGTAGCCCACAGGCGGGCCGTTTTCCAGGCGCGTGACCCGGGCGCGCACGTCCGGGAACTGCTGGTCCACAGTGTCGATCAGCCAGTTGCGCAGGCGCTCGCGGGCCTCCATCGATTCGGCCAGCACCACGAACTGGGCAAAGCTGGGCGCCGGCAGCTGCTGATCCAGCGGCAGGTAGAAGCGCGGCGAGCCGGTGCCCACGTAAGCCACGTAATTGTCGATGCCCTGCTGCTGGCGCAGCAGCGCTTCGAGTTGCCTCACCTTCTCGGCGGTGTTGGCCAGGGACGCCCCCTCGGCCAGCTTCAGGTCTACCATCAGTTCTGGGCGGCCCGATGCGGGGAAGAACTGCTGCGGCACGAAACGGAACAGCAGGATGCTTCCGGCAAAGGCGGCAAGGGTCAGCAGGATCACTGTCTTGCGCCGGCGCACGCACCACTCCACCACCCGCCTGACCCGCCGATAGAAGGGTGTGGCGTAGGGGTCGGGCGCAAAACCATCCTCGCCATGGCGCGCTTCACGCTGCCTGGCCAGGTCCGGCAGCAGGCGCTCCCCCAGATACGGTACGAACACCACGGCTGCTACCCACGAAGCCAGCAGGGCGATGGTGACCACCTGGAAGATCGAACGGGTGTACTCGCCAGTACTGGAGGCGGCCGTCGCAATGGGCAGAAAACCCGCCGCCGTGATCAGTGTGCCGGTGAGCATCGGGAACGCGGTGCTGGTCCAGGCATAGCTGGCGGCCTTGAGGCGGTCGTAGCCCTGCTCCATCTTGATCGCCATCATTTCCACGGCAATGATCGCATCGTCCACCAGCAGCCCCAACGCCAATACCAGCGCGCCCAGGGATATTTTGTGCAAGCCGATGCCGAAGTAGTACATGGCAGCGAAGGTCATGGCCAGCACCAGCGGGATGGCCAGGGCCACTACCAGCCCGGTACGCAGCCCCAGTGAGAAGAAACTGACCAGCAGCACGATGACCAATGCCTCGATCAGCACCTGGACGAATTCGCCTACACCGGCTTTCACCGCCGCAGGCTGATCGGAAACCTTGCGCAGTTCCATGCCCGCCGGCAGGCTGCGCGCCAGCCGCTCGAACTCGCTTTCCAGGGCCTTGCCCAGCACCAGGATGTCACCGCCGTCCTTCATCGACACCGCCAGGCCAATGGCATCCTCACCCATGAAGCGCATACGCGGCGCGGGGGGGTCGTTGAAGCCACGGTGCACCTCGGCCACATCGCCAATGCGCAGGGTGCGGTCACCCACGCGCAGGGGGAACTGGCGGATTTGCTCGACGCTGTCAAAACGCCCACTCACACGTAATTGCAAGCGTTCGCTGGGCGTTTCGAAGAAGCCTGCGGTGCTGACTGCGTTTTGCTCCTGCAGGGCCTGTTGCACGGCCTGCAGGGGTATGCCCAACGTTGCCAGTTTTAGGTTGGACAGTTCGATCCAGACCTTTTCGTCCTGCAGGCCGAGCAGCTCGACCTTACCCACATCCTTCACCCGCTGCAGCTGAATCTGGATGCGGTCGGCATAGTCCTTGAGCACCGCATAATCGAACCCTTCACCGGTCAGTGCGTAGATATTGCCGAAGGTGGTACCGAACTCGTCATTGAAAAACGGCCCTTGGATTTCCGGTGGCAGGGTGTGGCGAATATCCGCGACCTTCTTGCGGATCTGGTACCACAGCTCGGGGATGTCCTTGGAATGCAGCGAGTCCCGCGCCATGAAGGTGACCTGTGACTCACCGGGGCGCGAGAACGAGACGATCCGCTCGTACTCGCCTGTTTCCATCAGCTTCTTCTCGATGCGCTCGGTGACTTGCCGCGAGACCTCTTCGGCGGTCGCGCCCGGCCACAGGGTACGGATGACCATGGCCTTGAAGGTAAAGGGCGGATCTTCACTTTGCCCCAGTTTGGTGTAGGACAGCGCGCCGATCGCGGCCAGCAGAATCATCAGGAACAGCACGATCTGGCGGTTGCGCAACGCCCAGGCAGACAGGTTGAACCCCATGGGGACTTACTCCTTGACCGTCAGGTTCACAACCCGGTTATTACGGTCCACCGGGCGAACCTGCTGGCCCTCGCGCAGTACATGACCACCCGCTGCCACCACCCAGTCACTCGCCGCAAGCCCCGCCAGTACCGGCACGCTTTCTGACCCGTAGGGCCCCAGCTGCACCACGGCGCGCTCCAGCCGGCTTTCGCTGTTCACCCGCCAGACGTAGGCCTGGCCGTTTTCTGCGGTAACGGCTGACAGCGGCACCGACAATGGCACCTGCCCTGGATGGGCGATGAACACCCTGGCGCTCTGGCCCAGTTCGGCGGGCACAGCAGCGGAGGTGAAAGCGATGCGCGCGGCGAAGGTGCGCGAGCGGGCATCGGCCGAAGGCGACAGCTCCCGGATGCGCCCAGCAAAGCGCTGGCCGGGGTTCGACCACAGCTCCACGCTGACCGGCTGGCCCACCTTCAGCCGGGCGAACTGCTGCTCAGGCAGGGCGATGGCCACTTCACGCTCACCGTCAGCGGCCAGGGTGAAGACGGTCTGGCCTGCAGCGACCACCTGGCCAACTTCCACCTGACGCCGGGCCACAACCCCCGCCTGGGGGGCGCGCAGCACGGCGTAGTCCGCCTGGTTGCCGGCCACATCGACTTCGGCCTTGGCCTGCTTTAGGCGGGCAAGGCCGGCGCGGTAGAGGTTTTCCGCATTGTCGTATTGGGAATGGCTGATCATCTGCCGGTCCAGCAATTTCTGATAACGGTCACGCTCGGTGCGCACCAGCGCCAGGTTGGCTTCGGCCCCGGCTAATTGGGCACGGTTGGCTTCCAGTTGCAGGCGTACGTCTTGGGGGTCGAGCTCGGCCAGCGGCTGGTCGGCCTTGACCCGCTGCCCCTCCTCCACCAGCCGGCGGCTGACCTTGCCGCCGATGCGAAAGGCCAGCGCAGGCTCCAGCCGGGCCCTGACTTCGCCAGGGTAGCTGTCGGCTGCCGCTTCAGCCGGCTGCGGCTGGGTGACCAGTGCCGGGCGCACTGCGGGTGGCGGGGCGGGTTCCTGGCTGCACGCGGCAAGCAGCAGCAAGGCAACGGGCATGGCGAGGGGGATGGCATGGCGCAGCATCTGGAATCCTTTCGCGGCGTGCAGGATCGAATATTTGTACTGGCGAGTATATTAAATCAGCGGATGTTCACCGGGAAGAGGCAGGGAGGTTTTTTGAACGAACGGGATGAGTGGGCTGTCGGCCCCTCAGACGTATTAAGATAGGCAACTTTTCAGCAGATGCAGACCACCATGTCCAATGACGCACCCACCGGCCCAGGTCGCCCCAAGGACCTGGCCAAGCGCGAGGCGATCCTCGAGGCGGCCAAGGCGCTGTTCCTCAGCCTTGGTTACGCCAGCACCAGCATGGATGCGGTGGCTGCGGCAGCAGGCGTTTCGAAGCTTACGGTCTATAGCCATTTCACCGACAAGCAGACCTTGTTCACGTCCGCCGTTATGGCTACCTGCCAGGTACAACTGCCCGACCAGTTGTTTGACTACCCCGAGGGCGCACGTGTAGACGATGTGCTACTGACGATCGGCCGCGGCTTCCAGGCGCTGATCAGCAGTGACGAAGCGGTCAAACTCAGCCGCCTGATCGTGGCCCAAGGCAGCCTGGACCCGAGCTTTGGCCAGTATTTCTATGAGGCCGGGCCCAAACGGGTATTGGCGGAGATGGAAGCGCTGCTGCGGCGCATACACGAACGCGGGTTGCTGCACATCGACAACCCCATGCATGCAGCAGAACACTTCTTTTGCCTGATCAAAGGTGCGCCGGATTACCGATTACTGCTGGGCTGCTCAGGCCCCTTGGATACTGATGAGGCCGAGGCACATGTACGCGGGGTGGTGGGCTTGTTCCTGCGGGCGTATCGGCCTGAAAGCTGACGCGAGCCCCCCCCTGTCATGGTCAGGCCTTCAAGGCCTTTCTTGGATAAATATCATACCGGCTGGACTTGCCCTCAAGGCTGTGGCTTGGTTTTGGCCCCTCAATGATGGGCGCCTTGCGCGGCCTCTTCACCACCACCCGGTGGCTGGCCAGCGCCAAGGCGGCTTCAAGCAGGGCCGGGGCGTCCAGGTCGTCACCAACCAATGGCCGGAACACGCGCATTTCCTTCTTCACCAGCGCGCTCTTGTCGCGGTGCGGGAACATGGGGTCGAGGTAGATCACCTGTGGCGGCTCGCCTTCCCAGCCGCGCATGCGCTCGATGGCGTTGCCCGTCAGCAGGCGCATGCGCGCTACAATCGGCCCCACCTCTTCATCCCGCTGCGCCCGCGCCAGGCCATCTTCCAGTAACGCGGCGATCAGTGGCTGGCGCTCGATCAGGGTCATCCGGCAGCCAAGGCTGGCCAGCACGAACGCATCCTTGCCCAGGCCGGCAGTGGCATCCAGTACCTGCGGCCGTATGCCCTGGGCAATGCCTACGGCCTTGGCGATCATCTGCCCGTTGCCGCCGCCGAACTGGCGCCGATGGGCGGCCTGGCCCTCGACAAAGTCCACCCGCACCGGGCCGGGCGCCTGGGGCCCCAACTGCTGGATCTGCAAGCCGTCGGCCCCGACCTGCACCGCAAATTCGGCCTCATCCTGCTGCAGCGGCAGGCCCAGGCGCTCGGCCCACACCTGGGCCTGCTCGGAGTATTCGCCAGCCATTGCCTCGACCCTGATCACCACACTTTGCTCTTGCATCGTCCACACCTGAAAAAACCAACGCTACCCTTAATGAACCGGCCACCACGGCCGATACAGGCAATATCCCGCTATTCTGCCAGAGCACAACGCGCGCGGCTGCCATGTCAGAAACTCTTCCCATCGGCTTGACCTATTTGTCGCCCGTCGGCAACTACAGTCAGCACAACACCCAGGCACTCGGGGGCGTCAGCCACCTGTGGCAGGATTTCTTTGCCCGGGCCATGGCCGAACAGCAAGCGCTGCCGGTTGATGGCTTCAGCCAGGCGCTGGAACAGCACGACGAGGACAGTGGAGAACCTGTGGGGGGTGCCCGTGCCCTGGCCCTGATCGATGCCCAGCGCGCCTGCCCGGTGCTAGACACTGTAGTGGCACCGCCAGAGCCGTTGTTCCTGCCCAAGGCCGAACTGGAAGCCAAGCTGTTGCCACCTGCACCCGAGCCCTACAGCGCTATCGACGTGATCGAGCAGCAGCGCCAGCTGGACATGGACAACAGCTGGTTGCGCCCGGTGGTCATGAGCCAGGGCCACCCTGTTGCCGAGCCCGGCCCGGGGCCTGCACCGCGCCCGCTGTTCCTGCCCATCGCCGAATTCGAAACGCATCTGCTGGACCCGGCACCCGAGCCCTACGACGAATCCACCCTGGCGATTCAGCAGAGCGACCTGGCGTTCGATATCCACTGGGCGCGCCCTGTGGTGCTCAACAACGTTCGCGCCCACGCCTGAGGCTAGCGGCAGATCTGCCAGCGGCCCATGTCTACATGGAAATGGTTACGGTGCGCCACGTTGTACTCCGGGCCCAGCACCGTGCTGAACTGCTCACAGGCAGCCTGTTGCACCTCGCGCAAGAACGCTGCCTTCTGCCCGCCCGCCTGCCAGTCACGGGCCAGCACGATGCGCTGGCCATCCTGCAGGCGAAAGCCGCTGATATCGAAGGCGTTAGCCGTGGCATGCTGGCTCAGCCTGCCTTCCTTGCGGTGGTAAACGTTACGGCAGGCAAAGCTGCCCAAGTGGTCGACCTGCGCCACGGGTTGGCCCAGTACCCGCTGCGCGACCGGTTGCAAGCCATGGCGCTCGAACAGCGCATAAGCCACTGCCAAAGGGCATGTGGCCAGAAAGCTGCTGCTCAGCCGCGCTTCCCCACCCTCGATACGCCAAACGTTGCGCAAGGGGCAGTTGGCCGACGCGGGGCTGTCGGCCTGGGCACGGTAGCGCAACTGGCTGGTTTCCAGCGCCTGGCGGCACAGTACAGGGTCATCGCGCAGGCGCGACAGTTTGTAGGCGGTCAGCAAATTGGGCGGCTGGCGCACATCCAGCGGTGCCAAAGGGTTCCACTGGGCCGGCAGGCGCCAGCCCAGTTGCCAGGCCAGGGCTGCCAGCAATAGCCCACCGGCCAGCAACCCCAGCAACAGGCGCATCAGCGGCGGAACAGGTCGTTGAGCTGATCGAACGGCAACGCGTGTTCGCCGTAGCCGAACGTGCCCTGCTCACGAATCTCCATCGCTGCGCGGTGCAAGGCCCCGAAGGCCGCCCGGGCCATGGACGAGCCTACGCTGATGCGGCGTACCCCCAGGTCCTGCAATTGGTTGACGCTCAGCGACACGCCGCTCATGCCCATCAGCACGTTGACAGGCCGCGGCGCCAAAGCCTGCACCACCGCTCGTACTTCCTCGGCGGTACGCAGGCCCGGGGCATAGAGCACATCGGCCCCAGCCTCGGCATAGGCTTGCAGGCGCAGGATGGTGTCATCCAGGTCTTGGCGCCCGTGCAGCAGGTTTTCAGCACGGGCACACAGGGTGAACGGGAACGGCAACCCGCGAGCCACCTGAACAGCGGCGCGCACCCGCTCGACCGCCAGCCCCATGTCGTAGATGGGCGACGCCTGCTGGCCACTGGCATCCTCGATGGAACCCCCCACCAAGCCGGCCTCGGCGGCACGCTGGATGGCCAGGGCACAGGCTTCGGGCAGGTCACCGAAGCCGTTCTCCAGGTCGGCAGCCACCGGCAACGGGGTGGCATCAACGATCTCGCCGGCGTTATCCAGCACCTCATCCAGGCCAAGCGCCCCCTCTGCGTCGGGCCGCCCAAGGCTGAAGGCCAAGCCTGCACTGGTGGTGGCCAGCGCCTCGAAACCCAGACTTGCCAACAGCCTGGCCGAGCCTGCGTCCCAGGGGTTGGGCATGACGAAGGCGCCCTCGCGCTCATGCAGGGCCTTGAAGGCTTCGGCTCGCAGGGTTTGCACATCCATGGTTACACTCCGGCAGTCAGAAAGGGTCAGAGTAGACCCAGTTGTTCGACCTCAGGCGCGCGTGGCAATTCCGGCAGTGCCGCCAGCCCTGGCAGGCGCTGCATCAGCCGTTGATGAAAACGCTGCGCCAGCGCCGCCGCCAGGCGGTTGTCCGAGGTGTGCAGGAAGATGTATGGGCTGCGCCCTTCTTCGATCCAGGCGCCAACCTTTTCCACCCACGGCGTCAGGAAGGGCTCATTGGCCTCCAGTTGCGGGTGGCCGATGAAGCGCACCTGGGGATGCTGGCTGAAGGCTGCCGGGCGCGGCGGTACCTTGGGCTTCTTGGCCTGGGCATGCAGCACCGCGGGGTCGCGGGAGGTGCAGCTGAACAAGGCTCGCGGGTCCAGGCATACGCGCTCCACGCCGCAGGCATGCAGCAACCGGTTGAGCGCGCGTTCTTCCTCGCCTTTCGCGAAAAACGCGGGGTGGCGCACCTCCACCGCCACGGGCACACCGATCTGCTGCAGAAACTGGTCCAGTTCCGCCAGCCGCGCTGGGCCGAAGGACGCCTGCAACTGCAGCCAGTACGGTGCAACGCGACGCCCCAGCGGGGCCATCAGGCGGGTGAAGTCGAACGCAGGCTCCAGCTGATCACGCAGGTCACCCTCGTGGCTGATGTCCCGTGGGAACTTGGCTGTGAAACGGAAATGTTCTGGCATCACCTGGGCCCAACGGGCAACAGTCGCGGGCGCAGGCCTGGCATAGAACGTGGTGTTGCCCTCAACGGCGTTGAATACCTGGCTGTACAGGCCGAGCATCTCGTTGCTGCTGGCATCGGCAGGGTACAGGTACTCACGCCAGGCGCTTTCGCTCCACGACGGGCAACCCAGGTAGTAAGGCAGTGGGGACGGAATCATCCGTCAAATGTACAGGTCCAGCCCCAGCACTTCCATGTCCCAATCGGTGAAACCGGCAGTACTCAGGTAGCTGGCCAGCGCCGTGGCGGTGCGCCTGTCACGGGCGCGGGGGAATACCATGTCCTGCTGGCGGGCAGGCAATGCAGAACGACGGCGGGGGGTGGGCTCTTGGGCAAGTTGCTCCTCAACCACTTCCGCATCATCCACGGATGCTTCGCGCACCCCAGCCTTGCGCGGCGGGCGCTTGATTGGGTAGGACTGCGAGGAGAAACCGTCGATACGCATGGGAGAGCACTCAGGGCCAGTGATGGCAATCTAGCAGCATCGGGCACTTGTTACTAATGCCCGATTGATAACTTGACCACATTTCGAGCAAAGAGTTATAGCGCTATCGGTAATAACCGACGAGTAGCATCAGGCCTTCTTGGGCGTCGCCACATTGTCGCGCAGGTACACCGGTTGCGCCTGGTCAGCTGCAATGGCCTCCCCACGCGCCCAGGCGAAGCTGGCCAGGCTCAGCACGTCTTGCGCGCTGGGCAAGGCAGTGGCGTTGCTGGCCTGCACAGGCACAGCCAGCCGGTCGGCATAACCCCACCCGGTCCCGGCGCCGAACCATTGGCCGGTGCTGCCCTCAGGCAATGCCACCTGCTCGGGCGGCAATACCGCTTCGGCGCCCACCAGGCGCATTTCACCTGCGGTGGCCTGGTAGCAGCCCCAGTACACTTCATCCATGCGCGCGTCGATGGCGGCCGCCACCTGTTGCGCGCCCTGCTCGCGCAGGGCCCCCTGGGCAAGGGCAGCGAGGTTGGACACCGGCAGCACCGGGCGCTCGAGTGCGAAGGCCAGGCCCTGCACCACGCCGATGGCAATGCGCACACCGGTAAAGGCACCCGGGCCACGGCCAAAGGCGATGGCATCCAGCGCGCCAAGCGCCACACCGGACTCGGCCAGCAGCTGCTTGATCATCGGCAGCAGCTTTTGCGCGTGCATGCGGGGGATGACTTCGTAGTGGCTGGTTACCTTGCCGTCATGCAGCAGCGCAACGGAACAGGCTTCGGTGGCGGTATCCAGGGCCAACAGGGTGGTCATCGAACGGGTATCCAGGTGCTTGGGAGAACGCAGCAGTATAAAGCAGCGGCAATGGGCGGGGAACGTTATGGTGAGGGTGGGCGCACGGGGCGCCCAACCTGACCGGCTCAGCTCAGCGCGGTCAGCACCTTGGCAGTGATTGCCTCGACCGAACCTACGCCCTCAATGTGGCTGTACTTCGGCTTGCCGGCGTTTTCCTGGGACAGCTTCTGGTAGAACTCCACCAGCGGCTTGGTCTGGCTGTGGTAGACCGACAGACGATGGCGCACCGTCTCTTCCTTGTCGTCGTCGCGCTGGATCAGGTCCTCGCCCGTCACATCGTCCTTGCCTTCCACTTTCGGCGGGTTGTACTGGATGTGATAGGTGCGGCCCGACGCCAGGTGCACACGGCGGCCAGCCATGCGGCCAACGATCTCTTCGTCATCCACGGCGATTTCGACTACGGCGTCGATGGCCACGCCGGCTTTGACCATGGCCTCGGCCTGCGGGATGGTGCGCGGGAAGCCGTCGAACAGGCAGCCGTTGGCGCAGTCAGGCTGGGCGATGCGCTCCTTGACCAGGTTGATGATCAGTTCATCGGACACCAGTTGGCCCGCATCCATGACTTTTTTCAGTTCCAGGCCCAGTGGGGTGCCCGCCTTGACGGCGGCACGCAGCATGTCACCGGTGGAAATCTGCGGAATACCGAACTTTTCGGTGATGAACTTTGCCTGAGTACCTTTACCGGCCCCGGGAGCTCCCAGCAGAATTACGCGCATCTTGTGCTCCTCAAATTTTTTTATGGAATTCAATGGATTCGGCGACCAGGGCCAAGTCCGGAAATATCGGTATGGCCATAAAGCGGCCAGAGGGCTGCTCAAGATACACAGCGCCCGGCAGCCAGACAAGCGTCCCAAAGTTGCAGGAATGCGCCACTTGAGGCCAACCCTGCAGGCGGTTGCGCCCGTCGCAACCCGGCTGCCAGCACCCGCGCACAAGGTGCAGCAATGTGCGCGTGGGCAATCCCCCTACAGCCTCAACCGGTGTTGCGCAGCCCCGCTGCAATCCCCGCCACTGTAACCAGCAAGGCCTGCTCCAACGGGCTGTCCAGCGCGGCTTCGCGGGCGCGCGAGCGCGCCAGCAGCTCGGCCTGCAGCCGGTGCAGCGGGTCCAGGTAGGTGTTGCGCAGGCTGATGAATTCGAGGGTTTCCGGGCTGTGTGCCAGTAGCACCGGCTGCCCGGTCAGGGCCAGTACCACCTGGCACGACTGCGACAATAGGTCGCGCAAATGTGCACCTAAAGGAAGCAATTCAGGTTGCACCAGACGTTCGTCGTAGGCCTCGGCGATCTGCGCATCGGCCTTGGCCAGCACCATCTCGAGCATGTCGATGCGGGTGCGGAAAAACGGCCATTGCTCACGCATCTGCGCCAGCATCGCTCCTTGTCCGCTGGCCAGCGCATTGTTCAGGGCGGTTTCCCAGCCCAGCCATGCCGGCAGCATCAGGCGTGTCTGGGTCCACCCGAAAATCCACGGAATGGCCCGCAGGCTTTCGATACCGCCGGCGCGGCGTTTGGCCGGGCGGCTGCCCAGCGGCAGGCGGCCCAGCTCCTGCTCTGGGGTGGACTGACGGAAATACTCGACGAAGTCCGGCGTCTCGCGTACCACCGCCCGGTAGGCCTTGACGCCGTCGGCGGCCAACTGGTCCATCACCTCGCGCCAGGCGGGTTGCGGCGGCGGCGGAGGCAGCAGGGTCGCCTCCAGCACCGCGGCCAGGTACAGGTTGAGGTTCTGCTCGGCGATGCCCGGCAGGCCGAATTTGAAACGGATCATCTCCCCTTGCTCGGTAGTACGGAACCGGCCGGCGACCGAGCCAGGCGGCTGCGACAGGATGGCGGCGTGTGCAGGGCCACCACCGCGCCCTACCGTGCCGCCTCGGCCATGGAACAGCAGCAGCTCAACCTCATGCTCGGCGCAGATGCGCACCAGGCTTTCCTGGGCGCGGTACTGCGCCCAGGCGGCGGCCGTGGTGCCAGCATCCTTGGCTGAATCGGAATAACCGATCATCACTTCCTGTGGGCCGTGCAGGCTGTCACGGTAACTGGGCAGCCCCAGCAGGCGCTGCATCACCGGGCCGGCGTTGTCCAGGTCCGCCAGGGTTTCGAACAGCGGCACCACACGCATTGGGCGGGTCAGGCCGGCTTCCTTGAGCAGCAGTTGCACGGCCAGCACATCAGAGGCTGCGCCAGCCATCGAGATCACGTAAGACCCCAGCGAAGCGCCTGGCGCGGCTGCGATCTCCCGGCAAGTGGCAAGCACTTCGGCGGTGTCATCCTCTGGCGTGAAATGCCCGGGCAGCAACGGCCGGCGATTTTTCAGTTCATCCTGCAGGAAGCTAATGCGCTGCTCTTCGTCCCAGTCCGCATAACGCCCAAGGCCGAGATACTCAGTGATTTCACTCAAGGCATCGCGGTGGCGGGCAGCGTCCTGACGCACGTCCAGGCGTACCAGGAACAGACCAAAGGTAACGGCCCGGCGCAGGCAATCCAGCAGCGGGCCATCGGCAATCACCCCCATGCCGCATTCGTTCAGGGAGTCGTAGCACAGTTGCAAGGGCGCAATGAGGTCACGGTTATCAACCAGTACCTCGGCGCCGGGCGGTTGGCTGCCCGTAAGAGCAGCATGTGCCCAGGCGCGCGTGGCCCGCAGGCGGTCGCGCAGTTGCTTGAGCAGTGCACGGTAAGGTTCAGCGCTGTCCCCGACACGCTCGCGCAAGGCATTGCTGGCCTGCTGCATGGACAACTGCGCTGCCAGCGCGTCGATGTCGCGCAAGAACAGGTCGGCGGCCATCCAGCGGGCCAGTAGCAGCACTTCGCGGGTAACCGCTGCAGTGACATTGGGGTTGCCATCTCGGTCACCGCCCATCCACGACGCAAAGCGGATTGGCGCGGCGTCGAGCGGCAGGCGCAGGCCAGTGGCATCGTGCAAGGCCTTGTCAACCTTGCGCAGGTGACTGGGAATTGCCTGCCAGAGCGAATGCTCGATGACGGCAAAGCCCCACTTCGCTTCATCGACCGGTGTAGGGCGTGTGCGGCGGATTTCTTCGGTGTGCCAGGCCTCGGCAATCAGCCGGCGCACCCGTTCACGCACCTGTTCGGCCTCCTGAGGGGTCAGGTCACGGTGGTCTTGAGCAGCCAGTTGCCCGGCAATGGCGTCGTATTTCTGGATGAGGGTGCGGCGCGCCACCTCGGTAGGGTGCGCGGTCAGCACCAGCTGGATATCCAGCGCAGCAACCTCGTCGGCCAAGGCCTGGTTGCCATGGCCAGCGTGTTTCAGACGGGCCAGCAACTCTGGCAGCACCCTCGCCTCGAAGGGTTCGGGCTGGTCGCCAGCACGACGGCGGATCAGCTGGTACTGCTCGGCCATGTTGGCCAGGTTCAGAAACTGGTTGAAGGCCCTGGCAACCGGCAGCAGGTCATCCTCTGCCAGATCACCGAGGGTTGAACTGAGCTGTTCGCCCGCGCTGCGGCGATCAGCCTTGGCGCTGTGACGAATGGCTTCGATCTTCTGCAAAAACGCTTCGCCATGCTGCTGGCGAATGGTCTCACCCAGCAGCTCGCCCAGCACATGGACATCTTCACGCAAACGCACATCGATATCGGTCATTGGCCCTCTCTGTGGCGCAGCTCAGGCGCCTTGCATCCCTGGTAAGGCTTCGCGCACTGCCGGTGACGGCCGTGGTTGCATCAAGAGTGCCTACAGCCAGGGCGCAAAGGCAAGCCACCTTCGGCCAAAGCAAACTAAAGTGAAGCCACGACACTCCCATGCACTGCATGCCTTTTAACAGGCGTTACCAGAGGCCACCATGAAAATACGTGAACTCGCCCAGCACTGGGAACAAAATGCCGCCGGCGCCCTCAGCCGCACAGAACATGTATTGCACCTGGACCTGGAGTCCGAAGCGCGTCTGGCCGCATTGATCGACATGTACCCCAAACGCACCGCCGAGGAACTGCTCGGCGAACTGGTGGCTGCGGCCCTTGAAGAACTGGAAGCCAGCTTTCCTTACGTGCAGGGCCACCAGGTGATCGCCACCGATGAGGAAGGCGACCCCCTCTATGAGGATGTGGGCCCTACCCCCAGGTTTCTGGCGCTCTCACGCCATCATCTGCACGCACGCGCCAAACCTGGCGACGGCGAACAATGACGCAGCCCCTTGTACCGGAAATTGGCGAGCGCACCCGCCTAGGCGGGACTTGCCCGGGCCTGGGCACTGACCAACCAGTCAGAAATTGTTGGCCAACCTAGGGAGATTTTTCTGAACTATTCGAAAAATGTTCCAGTCGGAGCCAATAGCCATCACGCTAAAACCCTGCACACCGGTACTTGTGCGTCATTCAGCTGAAGCGTACGGAAACGGTTGGGGGGGATGAGCGATGGACTGCTACGGACATCGTCATTATCAGGAGTGATCCAATGGAGCTGACCACCATGAAAACCCGCACTTTCAAACCGTCATCCTCTCACGTGCGCGGGTTCAAGCTGGCCGCGCTGGCCCTGGGCAGTAGCCTGGTCCTGGCCGGCTGTGCAGGCAACCCGCCAACCGAGCAGTACGCGGTAACCCAGTCCGCCGTGAACTCTGCCGTGAGCGCAGGGGGCACCGAGTACGCTGCTGTCGAAATGAAAGCAGCACAGGACAAGTTCAAGCAGGCCGAAATCGCCATGCATGACAAGAAGTACGACGAAGCCAAGCGTCTGGCCGAGCAGGCCGAATGGGACGCTCGCCTCGCCGAACGCAAGGCCCAGGCGGCCAAGGCCCAGAAGGCCGTGCAGGATGCCCGCCAGGGCGTTCAGGACGTACGTGAGGAAGGCCTGCGCAGCGCTCAGTGAGCCCTGCCCCGCCAACCCTAGCCTTCGTATTCGATCAAAGGATGAACACTATGCGCAAACACGTCATGATTCCCGCTCTTCTGGCCCTCAGCGTTGGTCTGGCAGCCTGCTCCCACGACCCGAACGCCAACCTGGAAGCGGCACGTACCAACTTCTCGTCGCTGCAGAGCGATCCGCAAGCCAGCAAAGTGGCAGCCCTTGAAACCAAGGATGCCCAGGACTGGCTGAACAAGGCCGACAAGGCCTACATGGACCGTGAAGACGACAAGAAGGTCGACCAGCTGGCCTACCTGACCAACCAGCGCGTCGAAGTGGCCAAGCAGACCATCGCCCTGCGCACCGCAGAAGGTGACCTGAAAAACGCCGCTGCCCAGCGCGCCCAGGCCAAACTGGACGCCCGTGACGCCCAGATCGCCAAGCTGCAGCAGAGCCTGAACGCCAAGCAAACCGACCGTGGCACCCTGGTGACCTTCGGCGACGTGCTGTTCGACTTCAACAAGGCCGAGCTGAAAAGCAACGCTTACCCGAACATCACCAAGCTGGCCCAGTTCCTTCAGGAAAACCCTGAGCGCAAGGTGATTGTAGAGGGCTACACCGACAGCGTCGGTTCGGCCAACTACAACCAGTCGCTGTCCGAGCGCCGCGCTGGCAGCGTGCGCATGGCACTGGTTCGCGCAGGCGTAGACCCGGCTCGCATCGTGTCGCAGGGCTATGGCAAGGAGTACCCGGTAGCGGATAACTCCAGCAACTCTGGCCGTGCCCAGAACCGTCGCGTGGAAGTCACCATCTCCAACGACAACCAGCCGGTAGCACCGCGCTCGTCGATGCGCTAACACGCGTTCGGCTGCAACACAATGAGCCGCTTTGCGGCTCTTCGCGGGCAAGCCCGCTCCTACAGTGATTACACAATCCTGTGCGAGCGGGCTTTCCTGCGAATGGCTACAGCGCAGCTTAGGTAAATTTCAATTCAGGCTTATTGCACCTGCTGAGGCGTCTCTTCGCCCATGCACCTCACCGCGCGTTTGCGGTTATCCACCAGTACACCCGTCAGGCCCTTCTGCTGGGTATCGAACAGCACCAGCACGCCATCTACGCACTGCGCTACCTGCAGCGCCGGCTCCAGGGAGACCTTGTAGTCTTCGCCGGGTACGGTCTTGAGCATGGTGAAATCCTGCAGCAACAAGGCATCCTGCGGTTTGGCAAAGTGCAGGTAACCGTAGTACCACAAGGCCCCAACCGTCACGATGATCGTGCCAACGCCGGTAAGGATCAGCGGTATGGCGTTGCGTTCTTCACTCATTGCGGGGCCTTCTCGTCAGGGGAATTCGGTAGCTCGGCCAGCCGCCTCAGGCTGCTGAAGTGGCTGGGGTCATCCAGAAAACGCAGCATCACTTCGCGCCAGGTGGGGTCGGCGAACGTTTGCACGTGCCCGCCCCGGGTCAGCTGCAACACCCGCGGTGGCGGCGCGTGCTGGTACAGGCGGATCACATTGTCCATCGGCACCAGGTCATCGTCGATGCTGTGGAAGAACAGCTTGGGCGGGCTGGTCAGCTGCTCGATGGCGTTGATCGCGCTGTCGCTGTCCGGCACCAGCCACGACAATGGCACCTGCAACGGCCAGGTCATCCAGGACGTGCTCAACGCGTAGCGGCCCACCGCGCGGTAGCTCGCCGGCACGCCGTCGAACACCAGTGCACTGAAGCGTTGGCGCTGCTCGGGGTGCGCGGCCAGGTAGTGAATGGCCATGGCGCCGCCAAGGCTCTGGCCGAGCAGCACCAACGGCTTGCCCTTGACCTCCGGCGCCTGGTCGAGCCAGGCCATGGCAGCAGCGATGTCCTGGTACACCTCGGGCAACCGGGGTTTGCCTTCCGACAAGCCGTAACCGCGGTAGTCGATCAGCAACACCTGGTAACCCTGCTCCGGCAGCCAGTAACTGCCCCCCAGGTGCCCGGGCAGGTTGCCGCCGTTGCCGTGCAGGTGCAGCACCGTGCCTTTGACCGGCACACCCGCTTTGGCAGGCAGCCACCAACTGTGCAACCGCACACCGTCGGCCGCAACCAGTGTGACATCCTGGTACGCAAGCTTGGCACGCTCCGGGGTGAATGCCTGGCCACGCTCGGGATAGAACAGCAGGCTGCTGCAGCCGTTCAGGGCCAGCATGGCGATGACCACGGCAAGCAGGCGGCGCACGCTACAGAATGTTGGCGTAGTCGGTTTCAATACGGTCCAGGCTCAGGTGGTTGAGGAAGTTGGAAAAGCACATCCAGGCCGACAACGCGTTAAGGTCGCGGAATTGCTCCGGCAGGTACTTGGGAGGTTCCACCAGGCCTTCCTCCACCAGCTGACGCAAGGTGCGCATGTCTTCGAGGGTAGTCTTGCCGCAGAACAGCAACGGGATCTGTTCCAGCTTGCCCTTCTTCACGGCCAACTGAATGTAGTTGTAAACCATGATGAAGCCCTTGAGGTAGGACAAGTCCTTGGTGAATGGCAGCCCATCCGGCACCGAGCCACGGAACACCCGGCTGGCGTTGCTGTAGCTCTGCGCCATGTCGAAGCCCTGCTCATGGAAGAAGCGGTACACCTGCATGAAGTCGGCGCCCTCCTCAACCATATGGATGGCCCGGGTGCGGTTGGTGAGCTTGCGCAGGCGGCTGGGGTAGGACGCGAAGGCGATCACCTCCATCAAAATGGCCAGGCCCTCCTGGGTCACCGTCGAAGAAGGCGGGCCCTTGGCCAGGAAGGTGCAGATGGGCTGGTTCAGGCCGTTGAGCGTTGTGCCCACATGCACCAGCCCCTCATGCACTTCCAGCGCTCGCACGTCACGGGCATTGAACATGGCGTCGGCGCGCACCTTGATGTAGTCGGCGCCCGCTGCGGCGTCGGCGACGATGCCATCGGACTCGAATACCCGGATGGTGCTTTCGGCCTCACCAAACACGGTGTTCAAGCGCCGCTGCAAAATGGCCACGGCTTCCTTGGCGGTCAGGTTCTTGGGTTCGTCCTTGAGGTCGCCACGGCCATCGATGTTGTTCAGGTAGTCCGAGAGCATCAGGCCGAGGTCGGCCAAGGTCGGGTCGCCGGCGTGGAACACATCGGACGCCGCGCCGTACAACTCCTGGGAAATCAGCCCGAAGTCCTCGGTGCCACGGGCTTCGAGCATCCGCACCACCATGCGGTACTCGCGGCACATGCGCTTCATGATCTGCCCTACCGGGCTGAACTGGCCGAGCTGACGGATGATGTCACGCTCGATGGCCTGGAACTCTGCCTTGACCGCGCTAGAGTCAAAGCCCAGCGGCCGCGCGTGGTAGTAGGCACGGTCAACGGCTGGGGGCTCCTTGCCCTTGGCTTCGAAGAACCCCTGGCGGATGCCGTCGTCCCACTTCACCGCATCCAGCACCCGGATGGGGGTTTGTGCCGCGACGATGCGGTCGGACAGGGTACGTATGGTTTGTTGGTATTCGTCCAACGGGTACTCCTTCTGCGGGGCCGGGGGTGACACTGCTGGCAGGTGCGCGAGGCTTTAGCCGCGAAGAGGGCAACGCGTCACTTGCCGGATCGCTGGAACCGCGCGGCTTCCACGAACAGGTCGGAATTGGCGGGGTCCTCCAGGTAGGCAAGCACACGGGCCGGCGGGCTGTCGACCAACACACCCTCGCCATTATCCTGCGGCACTTCGGTGCTGTGGCCGCTCAGCTCCTTGCTGTCCACGGCCTGCTGAACCTGCTGGAGGTCCAGGTCATAGACCACCAATTGTTTGCCATCGACGATATCGAAGCCGCCGATGACGAAGTTGCCGCCCAGCGTTTGCGGCACACGGGCTGACAGGTACCAGCGGTTACCATGGCGCGACACGGTAAAGACGTACTCCTCGGGGGCCTTGCCCTTGGCTGTGGCCACCGCCTTGTAGGCATCCGCACCGCTGCGGCTGATCACCAGTTGCAATGGCTCACCCCAGGCATCCTTGCTTTGCCACTTGCCCAGCAGCCCTTTGGGCGCCGCCTGGTTACCAGGCAAAGGCTGTGGGAATGTCACCAGACAACCGCCCAGCATCAGGAATGACAGCGTCAACAGCACCACACGCCAGGCTTTCATCAGGTTCTCCTTGAGTGACGACCCATGCTCAGGCCGATGCCAGCACCAGTTGCAGGTATCGGGTAAGCATAGCGAGCATCTGCCCATCGGCTTGCGCATCAGCGCCCTTGAGCAGGCCCTGATATTCCATCTGCTCGATAATCGCCGTCAACATCTGCGCATCCTGTTCGGGCTGGCGCGAGCCGACAACCTGCAGCAGTTGCCGCGTTCCGTGCAGCAGGATTTGCTCGTGGGCGCGCACCAGCGCGGCCAGCCGGGGGCACAGCAGCGCCTCTTGGCGAAACCCCTGCTCAGCCATGAGAAAGTCACGCCGGTTGAGCAACTGGCGCTGCACGTAGTCAGCGGTCATGGCTGCCACTTCATTGGCCAGCCGGGCGCGTGCCTGCGGGCTGCCATCACCCTGGGCGAGCAACTGGCGCAGCACCACTTCGGTGTTGGCCCACAGCTTGGCCATGTAGGCGGCGCTGCGCTCGACATACTGGGCGAAAGAGTCGGCGAGCAGGTCTTCGATGTCCTTGAAATAGTAGGTCGTGGCCGACAGGGGCACACCGGCTTCTGCGGCGACGGCGCGATGACGCACGCCGCGCACGCCATCGCGCACCACGATGCGCATGGCAGCGTCGAGGATGCGCTGACGGCGCTGTTCGCTGCCCAGGCGGGCAGTTTTGCGTCCTTGGTATTGCACGCTCTCGGCGACGGCGGTGGCGATGCCGGCGGCGCCCTGGTCAGGCATGGCAGGTGTCACGGGATAACCTCGGGAACTGGGGTGTCGCAGACAATACCAAATGTTCGGTGGGAACATGCCGTTGGCTCGTCATAGAACGCAAATGGGGCCGCAAAGCGGCCCCAAATGACGTACCTGTGTGCAGCAGACTCAGCCCTGCGGGCGCATGTGCGGGAACAGGATCACGTCACGAATCGACGGCGAATTGGTCAGCAGCATCACCAGGCGGTCGATACCGATGCCCTCACCTGCAGTCGGCGGCATGCCGTACTCCAGCGCGCGTACGAAGTCAGCATCGTAGTGCATGGCTTCGTCGTCACCGGCGTCCTTTTCCGCCACCTGGGCCAGGAAGCGCTCGGCCTGGTCTTCGGCGTCGTTCAGCTCGGAGTAGGCGTTGGCAATCTCGCGGCCACCAATGAACAGCTCGAA
Source organism: Pseudomonas sp. S60 (assembly GCF_016647865.1). Taxonomy (NCBI): domain Bacteria; kingdom Pseudomonadati; phylum Pseudomonadota; class Gammaproteobacteria; order Pseudomonadales; family Pseudomonadaceae; genus Pseudomonas; species Pseudomonas sp. S60. The sequence continues at coordinate 145,594 of NZ_JACVVH010000002.1, forward strand.
GCGGTCGGTAACAGCGGGGTTCTGGTCGTTGCGACGTGCCAGCGGCGACACCTCGAACGGGTATTCGGTGATGAAGTGCGGCTGCTCCAGCTTGTGCTCAACCAACTCCTCGAAAATCATGACCTGCAATTTGCCCAGGCCTTCGTGGCCCAGCACTTTGGCACCCGCCTTCTTGGCGATGTCACGGGCGCGGTCTACGTCCTGCAAGTCTGCTGCAGTCAGCTCAGGGTTGTACTTGAGGATCGAGTCGAACACCGACAAGCGAACGAATGGCTCACCGAAGTGGAACACCTTGTCGCCGTACGGCACATCGGTACTGCCCAGAACCAGCTGCGCAAGCTCGCGGAACAGCTCTTCGGTGAGGTCCATGTTGTCGCGGTAGTCGGCATAGGCCTGGTAGAACTCGAGCATGGTGAACTCGGGGTTGTGCCGGGTCGAGACGCCTTCGTTGCGGAAGTTGCGGTTGATCTCGAAGACCTTCTCGAAGCCACCCACCACCAGGCGTTTGAGGTACAGCTCCGGCGCGATGCGCAGGAACATGGCCATGTCCAGGGCATTGTGGTGGGTTTCGAACGGCTTGGCGGCGGCACCGCCGGGGATGGTCTGCAGCATCGGCGTTTCCACCTCGAGGAAGTCACGCTCGATGAGGAACTTGCGAATGTGCGAGATCACCTGGGAACGCACACGGAAGGTGTGGCGGGTTTCCTCGTTGACCATCAAGTCGACATAGCGCTGGCGGTAGCGCTGCTCGGTGTCGGTGAGGCCGTGGTGCTTGTCTGGCAGCGGGCGCAGCGACTTGGTCAGCAGGCGCACGTTGGTCATTTCGACGTACAGGTCACCTTTGCCCGAGCGGGCCAGGGTACCCTCGGCGCTGATGATGTCGCCCAGGTCCCAGGTCTTGACCGCCGCCAGGGTTTCCTCAGGCAGGGTCTTGCGGTTGACGTAGACCTGGATACGGCCGGTCATGTCCTGGATAACCATGAACGAGCCGCGGTTGAGCATGATACGGCCAGCTACCTTGACCGGGATCGCGGCTGCTTCCAGCTCTTCCTTGGTCTTGTCCACGTACTGCTTCTGCAGGTCGTTGCAGTAGCTGTCGCGACGGAAGTCGTTGGGGAAGGCGTTGCCTTTGGCGCGCTCTGCGGCAAGTTTTTCCTTGCGCAGGGCGATCAGGGCGTTTTCTTCCTGTTGCAGGTCTTGCGATTCGGTCTTCAGGTCGCTCATGTCGTCAGTCTTTCCATCAGGTATTCGTTGCCCTTGTCGGGCAGGGCACGCGACCCCGGCCAGTGGCCGGGTATCGCGGCGGTGGTGTTCGGCTTACAGCCCCTGCTTGAGGCTGGCTTCGAGGTACTGGTCGAGGTCGCCATCGAGCACCTTCTGGCAGTCGCTGCGCTCGACACCGGTGCGCAAGTCCTTGATACGCGAGTCGTCCAGCACGTAGGAGCGGATCTGGTGCCCCCAGCCGATGTCCGACTTGCTGTCCTCGAGTGCTTGCGAGGCGGCGTTGCGCTTCTGCATCTCCAGCTCGTACAACTTGGCCCGCAGCATTTTCATGGCGGTGTCCTTGTTGGCGTGCTGGGAGCGTTCGTTCTGGCAGGCCACCACGGTATTGGTTGGCACGTGGGTGATACGCACCGCCGAGTCGGTGGTGTTCACGTGCTGCCCGCCGGCGCCGGAGGAGCGATAGGTGTCGACACGCAGGTCGGCCGGGTTGATTTCGATTTCAACCTTGTCGTCGATTTCCGGGGACACGAACACGGCCGAGAACGACGTATGGCGACGGGCGCCGGAGTCGAACGGGCTTTTGCGCACCAGGCGGTGCACGCCGATTTCGGTACGCAACCAGCCAAACGCGTATTCGCCCTTGATATGCACGGTGGCGCCCTTGATGCCCGCCACTTCACCTTCGGAGAGCTCGATGATGGTGGCGTCGAACCCGCGCTTGTCGGCCCAGCGCAGGTACATGCGCAGCAGGATGTTGGCCCAGTCCTGCGCCTCGGTACCGCCAGAACCGGCCTGGATGTCGAGGTAGGCGTTGTTCATGTCCATCTCGCCGCTGAACATGCGACGGAACTCAAGTTGCGCCAGGGATTCCTCCAGGGCCTGCAGCTCGGTCTCGACATCGCTCACGGCGCCTTCGTCACCCTCCTCGACGGCCATGTCGAGCAAGTCCTTGCAGTCGGACAGCCCGTTGGCCATCTTGTCCAGGGTTTCCACCACCTGGGCCAGCATGGCACGTTCGCGGCCCAGGGCCTGCGCGTACTCGGGTTTGTTCCAGACGTTGGGGTCTTCCAGCTCGCGGTTGACTTCGATCAGGCGGTCATGCTTGTGATCGTAGTCAAAGATACCCCCGAATGGACTGGGAACGCTCGGTGAGGTCCTTGATGGTGTTCAGGATCGGTTGGATTTCCATGGGCGGGCTACTCGTGCGAATTCGGTGAAAAGCCTGCGAGTATAACCGAGTATGCGGTTTGCCGTAACGGGGTAGCGGTGGTGGGCCAGGCGCCGCGGTTGCGGCGCATCGCGCGTCTGCTTGCGCCTACCGGGCGGCAGGCGCGCTGGTTCAGGCGATACCTACCTGGTTGCGGCCGCCGTTCTTGGCCTGGTACAGGCCTTTGTCGGCGGCGGATATCAGCTGCCGGCAATGGCTGCCGATTGCCGGTACCTGGGTGGCCAGGCCCACGCTTACGGTCAGGTGCGAGCCGGCCTCGGGTGCGGTGTGGGGGATGCCCAGGGCCAGCACCGTCTGGCGCAGTTTCTCGGCAACCAGCCGTGCGCCGCCCGGTGAGGTGTTGGGCAGCACCAGCGCAAATTCCTCGCCGCCATAGCGGGCCGGCAGGTCGCTGGGGCGCGACGACGAACTGCGAATGGCTTCGGCCACCCGGCGCAAGGCCTCGTCACCTGCCAGGTGGCCGAAGCTGTCGTTGAAGGCCTTGAAATAGTCCACGTCGATCATCAGCAGCGACAGCTGTTGCTGCTCGCGCATGGCACGGCGCCACTCCAGCTCAAGGTACTCATCGAAGTGCCGGCGATTGGACAGCCCGGTCAAACCGTCGGAGTTCATCAGCCGCTGCAGCATCAGGTTCGAATCCAGCAGCTGCTGCTGGCTGACACGCAAGGCACGGTAGGCTTCGTCACGCTGAAGCAGCGTGAGGTAGGAGCGCGAGTGGTAGCGAATACGCGCCACCAGCTCGATGGTGTCTGGCAGCTTGACCAGGTAATCGTTTGCGCCTGCGGCAAATGCAGCACTCTTGACCAACGGGTCTTCCTTGGTCGACAGGACGATGATCGGAATGTCCTGGGTGGCCGGGTTGCTGCGGTACTCGCGCACCAGCGTCAACCCGTCCAGGCCAGGCATGATCAGGTCCTGCAGAATCACCGTGGGCTTGATCCGCATCGCCTGCAACACCGCCTGGTGCGGGTCGGCACAGAAATGGAAGTCGATATTGTCCTCGTTGGCCAACCCCCGCCGCACGGCCTCGCCGATCATTGCCTGATCGTCCACCAACAGCACCATCGCCGAATTCTCGTCGGTGCTCGCGAAACCTTCGATCGGTAAATCATTCATGCCTGTTCACCCGATCACTGCCGGCCTGGCGGCGTGATTCAATACACTTCGTCATTTTGCGAAAACTTCCATCAAGCGCCCGGCGATGCGTTCGAGCGGGCGGATTTCCACTGCGGCATCAATTGCCGCAGCAGCCTTGGGCATGCCATAGACCGCACTGCTTGCCTGGTCCTGGGCGATGGTCAGAAACCCTTGCTGGCGCATCATTTTCAAACCTTGCGCACCGTCGCGCCCCATACCTGTGAGCAGTACCCCCACCGCATCCCCAGACCAGTAACGCGCCACGCTCTCGAAGAACACGTCGATGGAAGGGCGATAGATTTCATTCACCGGCTCGGCAGTGTAGGCCAGTTGGCCGTTCTGGAGCAGGCGCAGATGATGGTTCGTGCCGGCCAACAGCACTTCACCGGGCTGCGGTGGCTCGCCTTCGCGTGCCAGCCGCACGTGCAGCCCGGCCGCGCTGCTGAGCCATTCGGCCATGCCTGCAGCAAACACCTGGTCCACGTGCTGAACCAGCACGATGGCGGCCGGAAACGCCGGCGGCAAGCCCTTGAGCAGCACCTCGAGGGCAGCCGGCCCACCGGCTGAGGAGCCAATGGCCACCAGGCCGCGGCGCTGGGACACTTCCCGTAGCGGTGCGGCCACGTGCCGCGGTGCAGGCGGGCGCTGCTGGCCGATCAGCCAACTGATGTTGAGGATCTTGCGTAACAGCGGTGCTGCCGCCTCTCGCGCGTCCCCAGCGCCAAGCGCTGGCGTGTCCACCACATCCAGCGCGCCGTGGCCCATGGCCTCGAACACCCGGTGCACATTCTGTTTACGGTCGACCGTGACGATGACGATGGCGCAGGGGGTGTCGGCCATGATCCGCCGGGTTGCCTCCACGCCATCCATCACCGGCATGATCAGGTCCATCAGGATCAGGTCGGGGAGGCGCTCGGCACAGTGCTGAACAGCTTCGGCACCGTTGCTGGCCACCCAGACCACTTCGTGGGCAGGCTCCAGGGCGATCGCCCGGCGCAAGGCCTCAACGGCCAGGGGCATGTCATTGACGATGGCGATCTTCATCCCTGAGCACCTCCAATCAGCTCGACCACAGCATCCAGCAACGCATCGTCGTGGAAACTGGCCTTAGCCAAATAGTAGTCGGCCCCGGCATCCAGACCACGCCGTCGGTCTTCCTCGCGGTCCTTGTACGACACCACCATCACCGGCAACGACTGCAGGCGCTGGTCACGCCGCACCAGGGTGACCAGCTCGATACCGTCCATGCGCGGCATGTCGATATCGGTGATCAGCAGGTCGAAGTCGTCGCCGCGCAGCGCGTTCCAGCCGTCCATGCCGTCCACTGCCACGTCGACATCATAGCCACGGTTGCCCAGCAGCTTGCGCTGCAGCTCGCGCACGGTCAGCGAATCGTCCACCACCAGAATACGCTTGCGAGCCACCCCTGCCGCCCCGCCGCTACCGCGTTCGACCCGTTCGAGGCTGCCGGTGCTCAGCAGCTTGTCCACGGAGCGTAACAAGTCTTCCACGTCCACGATGAGCACCACTGAACCATCGTCCAGCAGAGCGCCCGAAGAAATGTCCTGTACCTTGCCCAGGCGCGGGTCCAGCGGCATTACCACCAGCACCCGCTCGCCAATCAGGCGCTCCACCGCCACCCCGTAGAGCTGTTCACGCTCGCGGATCACCACCACGCGCAGGCTGCCCTGGTCGGCCTGGGCCGGCGGGCGGTTGAGCAACTGGCTGGCCGCGACCAGGCCAACGTGTCGGCCTTCGTGCCAGAAATGCTGCCGGCCCTCGATCTGCACGATCTCCTCGGCGGTCACTTCCAGCGCATGCTCGATGTGGGCCAGCGGGAAGGCGTACGCCTCGCCGCCTACCTCTACCACCAGGCTGCGTACGACCGACAAGGTCTGGGGCACCTGCAGGTGGAAACGACAGCCCTGCCCCGCAGTCTGGGTCAGCTCGATGGCGCCACGCAGCTCACGGACCATATGCTGCACGGCGTCCAGCCCGACGCCGCGGCCAGACACCTCCGTAACTTTGTCACGCAGGCTGAAGCCGGGCAGGAACAGGAACGTGAGCAGTTCGTCGTCGCTCATGCGCAGCACGGTTTCAACCGGTGACAAGGCCCGCTCGACGATACTGGCACGCAGGCGGTCCAGGTCGATGCCGGCACCGTCGTCCAGCAGTTCCAGGCTGAGCATGCCGGCATGGTGTGAGGCGCGCAGGCGAATCAAACCTTCCTCGGGCTTGCCCAGCAGCAGCCGGCGTTCGGGCGATTCAATGCCGTGGTCCACGGCATTGCGCAGCAAGTGGGTCAGCGGTGCCTCGAGCTTTTCCAGCACATCGCGGTCAACCTGGGTTTTCTCGCCCTCCACCACCAGGCGCACCGGCTTGCCGAGCGAGCGGCCCAGGTCGCGGACCATGCGGCTCTGGCCGGCCAGCACATCGGCAAACGGGCGCATGCGGCAGGCCAGGGCGTTGTCGTACAGCAGTTGCGCGCGCTGGCTGGCCTGCCAGCCGAATTCATCCAAGTCCGCTGCCTGCTCGCGCAGGGTCTGCTGGGTTTCGCCCAGCACGCGTTGGGTCTGCGCCAGGGCGTCGAGTACCTCGCTGCCCAGGCCGCTGGCTTCCAGTTGCAGGCGCAGGCCGTCGAGGGCCTGCATGCCCTGGCCATGCAGGCGCTTGAGACGTTGCAGGGTGGCCAGGTAAGGCTTGAGCCGCTGGGTTTCCACCAGCGACTTGCTGGACAGATCAAGCAGGCTGTTGAGCCGGTCGGCGGTTACCCGCAGCACCCGCTCTGCGCCCTCACCTTCACGCCGCCCGGCTTTGCGCCGCGGGGCGACTTCGGGCACCGGCGGTTCCATGGCCACAGCCAGTGGCGCAGGCGATGGCTCAGGTGGCGTCGTAACCGGTGCAACCGCCCCCACCGGCAGCGCAGCCCCCGGGTCCAGCAACGCGGCCATCTGCGCCAGGAAGCCCGGTACGCTGCCCTGCGCCCCGGCATCGCCAGGCGTGGCGATGCGCATCAGCAGGTCGGTGCCTTGTAGCAATGCGTCGATATGCTCGGCGGTAAGGCGCAAGCGGCCTTCCTGGGCAGCGACCAGGCAATCCTCCATCACGTGGGCAACGCTGACGCCGGCATCCACCCCGACGATACGCGCCGCGCCCTTCAGGGAGTGGGCGGCGCGCATGCAGGCTTCGAGCTGGTCGGCCTGGGTGGGGTTGCGTTCCAGGGCCATCAGGCCAGCGCTCAGCACCTGCGTCTGGGCATCGGCCTCCAGGCTGAACAGTTCGAGCAACGATGCATCGCGCATTTGCTCTGGGGTCATGAAAGGCTCCGCTGCACGGCAGACAGTAATTGTTGTTCGTCCAGCACACGCACGCTGCGCCCCCGCCACTGCAGTACCGCAGCCGTGAAGCGTACTGCGTCCTGGGCGCTGCCCAGCAGGCCAGGGTCGAGCCGGTGAATGCCGTCGATCTCTTCGACGGCCATCACCACCGGCCCGCCGTCTGCCGCCAGCGTCAGCATGCGCGGGGTAGCCCGGCTACCGCGCTGCTCACCCGCACCCGCCGATGCCCCCAGCAACTCGGCCAGTGACAGGCAAGGCACCAGGGCACCACGCACGTTGGCCACCCCCAACAGCACCCGTGAACGCTGATGGGGCAGCGAGTGAATGGCTTGCAGGGGCGCAACTTCAGCCAGGCAGGCGGTGGGCAATGCCAGCCATTCATCGCCCAGGCGAAACAGCAGCATGGACCGGCCGGCGCAGTCTTCAGCAGGGGCAGGCTGGGCAGCCTCACGGTCTTGCACCAGTGCGTAGCGGTCCAGCAAGCGTGTGGCCGCAGCAGCGTGCACTTCGCAGTTGCGGCAATGAATGTGCCGCTGCAGCAGCGGGCACTGCTTGTTACCGTGCACACCAATGCGGTTCCAGCAATCATCAATGGTGACATCGGTTTCAGCGAGCAGGTTGAGCGAGGACCCGTTGTTCATTGGCCAGGCTCCCGACCAGCACGCACGGCGCGGTCCTGCAGGCGCCTGGCGCCGGCCAGGTCACCCTGGGCGGCCAGCAGCGCGGCCAGGTGCACCAAGGCCTCTGGGTGCTGGGGTTGCAGGTACAGGGCCTTGCGATAATGCGTCAGGGCTTGCGGCGCATCGCCTTCGGTGTCACTGAGCAGCCCCAGCCAGTAATACACCTGTGCGCTTGGGGCGAACTGACGCAGGTAACGCTGGCATTCGCTGCGGGCCTGCTGGCTGTCGCCGGCATTGGCGCAGCGGGCGATACTGGCCAGCAACTCGCGTTCGGTATCTGTGCTGGCTTCGCCCAGAGGGGAGCGTGCCGGTGCGCTAGCCACGGCTGCACGCAGCGGGCGAGGCAGCGGCGCCGAGGGCGGCGACTTACCGGGCAGGTACAGCGCCGAGGGGTTGCGAGGGGGCACGTGAACGCTCCGCGCGCTTTTTCCATCGGCGACGGATGGCAGCGCCGGGAGGGTTTCTTCCTGGCGCACGTAAGCAAACGACTGGGGTATGCCCAAGGGGCGCATACCCATGCGCGCCAGCAGGCTGCCTTCGGCGGGGCCGATGAACAGCACGCCCTGGGGGTGCAGCAGGCGCTTGAGGGTTTCGAATACCCGCTGCTGGGTCGGCACGTCGAAGTAGATCAGCAGGTTGCGGCAGAAAACAAAGTCGTACAGCCCGTCGCGGCTGGCCAACGCGGGGTCCAGCACATTGCCTACCTGCAGGCTTACCCGCTGGCGCACGCGTTCGTGCAGGCGGTGGCCATCCTCCAGGGCTTCGAAGTGTCGCTCGCGAAAGCCCAGGTTATTGCCCCGGAAGGCATTGCGCCCATAGGTCGCCTGATTGGCTTTGGTCACCGAAATAGGGCTGATGTCCATGCCGTCGATCAAAAATGACGGCGGCGCCATACCGGCATCGATCAGCGCCATTGCCAGCGAGTAGGGTTCTTCACCCGTGGAACACGGCAGGCTCAGCAACCGCAGGGGCCGTGCCCCGGCGAGTTCGGCCAGGCGTTTATGGGCCAGGCTGGCCAGGGCGGTGAAAGAGTCCGGATAACGGAAAAACCAGGTTTCCGGCACGATCACCGCTTCGATCAGCGCTTGTTGCTCATCGTGCGACTGCTGCAAGCGCAGCCAGTAGTCATCCAGCCCGTTGGCCTGCAGTGCACTGCACCGTTGGCGCAGGGCTCGCTCCACCATCGGCGCCCCCACCGAGTCCACATCCAGGCCAATACGTTCGCGCAGGAAGTTGAAGAAGTGTTGCTCGTTCATGTCGACGCCCCGCTTGGCTCATCCACGTACAGCAACTGGTGCACGGCCTGAGGCAGCAGGTCACCGACCTCGATGCGCTGCAGCATGCCCTGGTCATCCTGGCGGACCGGGCCTAGGTAGGGGGCTGGCGCATTATGTACGCCATAGGGTTTGAACTCGCCAGGGTGGCAACGCAAGGTTTCGGTAGCGTGTTCGAGCACCAGGCCAAGCTGCAGGCCGGCACGGTAGTGCACCAGTACCAGGCGGGTGCTGGTGCGCTGCACGGCAGGCCGGCCGATGCACAGGGCGGTCAGGTCGACCACCGGCACCAGCCGCCCCCGATGGGCAAGAATGCCGGCAACCCAGGCTGGCGCGTGCAGCACCGGTTTGAGCGGCAGGCGCGGCAGTACCTCGACCACTTCATGCACGTTCAGGGCAAAGCGCTGGTCATCGATATGAAACAGTAAATACAACGAGCCCTTGTCGTGGTCCGCCTGCGCCGCGCGCGGTTGCATGTCGATCATCGCGGTCAGACTTTGAAGCGCGATACGCCGCCGCGCAGGCCGGCCGCCACCTGGCTCAGCTCATCGATGGCAAAGCTGGCCTGGCGCAGCGATTCCACCGTCTGGGTGCTGGCATCGCTCAACTGGGCCAGTGCCTGGTTGATCTGCTCGGCGCCCGTGGCCTGGGCCTGCATGCCCTCGTTGACCATCAGCACACGGGGTGCCAAGGCCTGCACCTGGTGAATGATCTGGCTGAGCTGCTCACCCACCTGCTGCACTTCGAACATGCCGCGGCGCACTTCTTCGGAGAACTTGTCCATGCCCATGACCCCAGCCGACACTGCCGACTGGATCTCGCGCACCATCTGCTCGATGTCATAGGTGGCGACGGCTGTCTGGTCGGCCAAGCGCCGGACTTCGGTCGCTACCACCGCAAAACCACGGCCGTATTCACCGGCTTTTTCCGCCTCAATGGCGGCGTTGAGCGACAGCAGGTTGGTCTGGTCGGCCACCTTGACGATGGTCACCACCATTTGCGTGATGTTGCTGGCCTTCTCGTTGAGAATGCCCAGCTTGGCGTTGACCAAATCGGCCGCCCCCATGACCTGGTGCATGGTGTCTTCCATGCGCGCCAGCCCCTGCTGGCCGGAACCGGCCAGGCTCGATGCCTGGTCGGCGGCGGAGGTCACCTCGGTCATGGTGCGCACCAGGTCACGCGAGGTGGCGGCAATTTCACGGGACGTGGCACCAATCTCGGTGGTAGTGGCGGCCGTCTCGGTGGCCGTGGCCTGCTGCTGCTTGGAGGTGGCAGCGATTTCGGTTACCGACGTGGTGACCTGCACCGACGAGCGCTGAGCCTGGGCGACAAGGTTGGCCAGCGATTCCGCCATCTCGTTGAAGCCGCCTTCGATGGCCCCGAATTCGTCCTTGCGCGCCAGGTTCAGGCGCATGCTCAGGTCACCCGAGCGCAGCTTGTCCAGGGCGGTGACGATCTGTTTCATGGGGGCGGTGATGGCACGCAGCAGCAGCCACCCACAAATGCCGGCGGCCGCAATGGCCATCAACAGCGACACCACCATGCTGCCTTTGGCGGTGGCCACGGCGCTGACGATCTCGCGGGTCGCCGCATCGGCAGACAAGCGGTTCTGTTCGATCACTTCGTTCAGGTGCTTGCGACCCTCTACCCAGGTCGGGGTCAGGACGTCGGTGATCAGGCGCTGGGCCTCGGCGTAGTTGCGCTGGCGGTAGGCATCGAGCACCTGGCCGATTTCACCGACGTAGGTCTGCTCCAGCTGGACGAAGGCCTCGAAGCGCGCCTGGTCCTCACCGCTACGGATGGTGCTCTGGTAGCTGGCCATGTGCTGCTTGAGCCGGTCTTCGAAGCTTTTGAACAGCTCGAGGTCGGCCGAAGACAGTTCGCGGCGGTCGGAAAGCCCCACCAGTTGCTGGCTGGTGACATAACTGTCCACCCACGCACTGCGGATCATCGAGCTGTAGTAGACGCCTGGAATGTTGTTGGTGCCCACCGCTTCCTCGGCAGTCTCAATGGTCACCAACCGCGAGTAGGCTGCCACGATCATCAACAGCATGATGGTGATGATCACGGCAAAACTTGCCAGGATCCGTTGGCGCAACGTCCAGTTCTTCACATTCAGCCCTCAGGAATTCACTACGAGCGGGAAAAATCGTCGAAGTATAGCCCAGGCGCCCTACAGTTTTGCGGCTCAAATGCGGGCAGTGGCCGCAAAATGCCACCTCACTGAGGCGGCCGTGTTGCCTAGGCCTGGGCGGCAGCCTGCCGGGCCTGCTTTTCAAGCTCTTCGCGCAGCCCCGGCTGCAGGCCCAGACGGCGAGCCAGTTCGTCCAGGTAGGCGCGCTCCATGAAGTTTTCCTGGTCGACCATCATCAGGCTGGCCAGGTACATTTCTGCGGCTATTTCCGGCGTTTGCGCGGCGCTGGCGACTTCTGCCGGGTCCAGCGGCTTGTTCAGCTCCGCATGCAGCCATTGCTGCAGCTGGCCGTCATTGTCCAGGCGGGTGAACTCGCCTTCGATCAGCGCCCGCTCCCGGTCGTCCACGTGGCCGTCGGACTTTGCGGCTGCCACCAGCGCCCGCAACACCGCCTGGCTGTGCTGCTCCACCTCAGCGGGTGGCACACGGTCTACGGTCTGCGGCTGCACCGCAGCACCCTGCTGGCTGGCCTGCCAGTTGCCGTAGGCTTTGTACGCCAGCACACCGAGCGCAGCCAGGCCACCATAGGTCAGGGCCTTGCCACCGAACTTGCGGGCCTTCTTGCTGCCCAGCAGTACCCCCAGCGCGCCCCCGCCCAGCAACCCGCCGCCGGCGCCCGACAGCAGCCCGCCCAGGCCACCGGCGCCAGCCCCAGGCTTACCACCGCCAGCCTGTTTTTCGAGCAGTTGCTGACCCGATTTGAGCAGTTGATCCAGCAGGCCCCGAGTATTCATCGGTGCGTCTCCACATAAAGGAAATGAACAGCCAGAGTAAGACTTGCCCTACAACTCGCCACAGCGGATTTGCATCCGGATGTTGCATTGACCGGCAAAAAGCCAACTAGACTCGATATCGCCAGCACCTCCCGAACAAGAACTCCACAAGAGGGAACACCATGTCAGTGCACAAGACCGCATGGCTCGGCGCCTTGTCGACCGCCCTGCTCGCCAGCGCCGGCCTGCAGGCCGGCGAACCGCTCAAGGCGCTGGGCCCGGGCGAAGGGCGCCTGGACATCGTCGCCTGGCCTGGCTACATCGAGCGCGGTGAAAGCGACAAGGCCTACGACTGGGTAACCGGTTTCGAGCAGCAGACCGGTTGCAAGGTCAGCGTCAAGACCGCCGCCACCTCGGACGAAATGGTCAGCCTGATGACCAAGGGCGGTTATGACCTGGTGACCGCTTCGGGTGATGCCTCGCTGCGCCTGATTGCCGGCAAGCGGGTGCAGCCGATCAATACCGCGCTGATTGCCAACTGGAAGCACATCGACCCGCGCTTGCAGAACGGTGGCTGGTACGTGGTCGACAAGCAGGTCTATGGCACACCCTATCAATGGGGCCCCAACGTGCTGCTCTACGACACCCGTGTTTTTCCCCAACCGCCCACTACCTGGGGGGTGGTGTTCGTCCCGCAGGACCTGCCTGACGGCAAGCCCAACAAAGGCCGCGTGCAAGCGTACGACGGGCCTATCTACATCGCCGATGCCGCGCTGTACCTGAAATCAGCCAGGTCCGAACTGGGCATTGCCGACCCCTACGAACTCACCGAACCGCAGTACCAGGCGGTGCTGGAACTGCTGCGCCAGCAGCATCCGCTGGTGCATCGTTACTGGCATGACGCCACGGTGCAGATGAGCGACGTGAAAAACGAAGGCGTGGTCGCCTCAAGCTCATGGGGCTATATGGTCAACGGCCTGAAAGCCGACAACCAGCCAGTCGCCTCGACGATTCCCAAGGAGGGTGCGACCGGCTGGGCGGACACCACCATGCTGCACGCCGAGGCCAAGCACCCCAACTGCGCCTACCAGTGGATGGACTGGTCACTGCAACCCAAGGTGCAGGGCGATGTGGCCGCCTGGTTCGGCTCGTTACCCGCCGTACCGGCCGCCTGCACCGGCAGCCAGCTGCTGGGCGCTGAAGGCTGCAAGACCAATGGTTTCGATAACTTCGACAAGATTGCCTTCTGGAAAACCCCACAGGCGCAGGGCGGCAAGTTCGTACCCTACAGCCGCTGGACCCAGGACTACATCGCGATCATGGGCGGACGCTGAGGTTTTCTGAATGCCCCTAGCCGTCCAGTTCACCCAGGTTTCCCGCACCTTCGGCGAGGTCAAGGCAGTCGACCAGGTCAGCATCGACATCGCCGAAGGGGAATTTTTCTCCCTGCTCGGGCCCTCGGGCTCTGGCAAGACCACGTGCCTGCGGTTGATAGCGGGCTTCGAACAGCCCAGCAGCGGTTCCATCCGCATCCATGGGGCGGAAGCCGCTGGCGTGCCGCCGTATCAGCGAGACGTCAATACGGTTTTCCAGGACTACGCCCTGTTCCCGCACATGAACGTGCTGGACAACGTGGCCTACGGCCTGAAGGTAAAGGGCACGCCCAAGGCCGAGCGCCATAGCCGTGCCGAAAACGCCCTGGCCATGGTCGCCCTGGCCGGTTACGGCGCGCGCAAGCCTGCCCAGCTGTCGGGCGGCCAACGCCAGCGGGTGGCGCTGGCCAGGGCGTTGGTCAACCGCCCGCGGGTGCTGCTGCTGGACGAGCCGCTGGGGGCGCTGGACCTCAAGCTGCGTGAACAGATGCAGGTCGAGCTGAAGAACCTGCAACGGCAACTGGGCATCACCTTCGTGTTCGTGACCCATGACCAGACCGAGGCGCTGTCGATGTCCGACCGGGTGGCGGTGTTCAACCGTGGCCGTATCGAACAGGTGGACACGCCGCGCAACCTCTACCTGAACCCAGCCACCCCCTTCGTGGCGTCCTTCGTCGGCACCTCCAACGTGGTGCGTGGCCCGCTGGCCGAAGCCCTCAGCGGCAGCCCTGCGCCCTTCTCCATCCGCCCCGAACACATCCGCCTGGGCGCCGCCGGGCCCGACAGCCGTCACGTTCAAGTCGAAGGCTTGTTGCGCGATATCCAGTACCAAGGCAGTGCCACGCGCTTCGAAGTACAGCTGGACAGCGGCCAGTTGCTGGCGGTCAGCCAGGCCAATGACAGCTGGCAGGCCATGCCCCAGGCCTGGCAGCCGGGGCAACGCGTGCAAGCGCACTGGCCGCAAGAGGCCATGACCCAGCTGCAGGACACCGAGGCGTACTGACATGACCCCACTGCGCACCTTGTGCAACGTGCTGTACCAGCGCCCCAACCTGTACCTGGCGCTGCTGCTGGTTGCGCCGCTGGGGTGGTTCGGTGCCATCTACCTGGGCTCGCTGCTGAACCTGCTGTGGCAAGGCTTCTACACGTTCGATGACTTCACCATGGCAGTGACGCCAACGCTGACCCTCGCCAATTTCGCAGCGCTGTTCAACCCGTCCAACTTCGACATCATCGTGCGCACAGTGACCATGGCAGTCGCCGTATCACTGGCAAGTGCGGTGCTGGCCTTCCCCATTGCCTATTACATGGCCCGCTACACCCGCGGCAAGACCAAGGCGTTTTTCTACATTGCAGTGATGATGCCCATGTGGGCCAGCTACATCGTCAAGACCTACGCATGGACCCTGCTGCTGGCCAAGGGCGGCGTGGCCCAGTGGTTCACCCAGCAGTTGGCTCTGGACGGCCTGCTGCAGGCCATACTGGGCATTCCGGGGGTAGGTGGCAGCACGTTGTCCACGTCCCACCTGGGGCGTTTTCTGGTGTTCGTCTATATCTGGCTGCCATTCATGATCCTGCCGATCCAGGCCGCGCTGGAGCGCCTGCCGCCGTCGCTGCTGCAAGCCTCGGCCGACCTGGGGGCAAGGCCGCTGCAAACGTTCATGCAGGTGACCCTGCCGCTGTCGATACCCGGCATCGCCGCCGGCTCGATCTTCACCTTCTCGCTCACCCTCGGCGACTTCATCGTGCCACAGCTGGTGGGCCCGCCCGGCTACTTCATCGGCAGCATGGTCTATGCCCAGCAGGGTGCCATCGGCAACATGCCCATGGCTGCGGCGTTCACCCTGGTGCCCATTGTGCTGATCGCCCTCTACCTCGCTGTGGTCAAGCGCATGGGGGCCTTCGATGCACTCTGACAAGGCGCCCTGGGGCCTGCGCCTGGCCGCTTGGGGCGGGCTGCTGTTCCTGCACTTTCCCATCCTGATCATTCTGCTGTACGCCTTCAATACCGAAGATGCAGCGTTCAGCTTTCCGCCCCGGGGCCTGACCCTGAAGTGGTTCACCGTGGCGCTGGCCAGGCCCGACGTGCTGGATGCAATCAGCCTCTCCCTGCAGGTGGCCTGCCTGGCCACGCTGATTGCGCTGGTGCTTGGCACGCTGGCTTCGGCGGCGCTGTACCGGCGCAGCTTTTTCGGCAAGGAAAGCCTTTCGCTGGTGCTGATACTGCCTATCGCCCTGCCCGGCATCATCACCGGCATCGCCTTGCTTTCGGCGTTCCGCAGCCTGGGTATCGAACCGGGTGTGTTCACCATCGTGGTCGGCCACGCCACCTTCTGCGTGGTGATCGTCTACAACAATGTGATCGCGCGCCTGCGGCGCACCTCGCAAAGCCTGATAGAAGCCTCGATGGACCTGGGCGCGGACGGTTGGCAGACGTTCCGCTACATCATCCTGCCCAACCTGGGCTCCGCGCTGCTGGCAGGCGGCATGCTGGCCTTTGCCCTCTCGTTCGACGAAATCATCGTGACCACCTTCACCGCGGGCCATGAGCGAACCCTGCCCATCTGGCTACTGAACCAGCTCAGCCGCCCACGTGACGTACCCGTGACCAACGTGGTTGCCATGCTGGTGATGCTGGTGACCATGCTGCCCATTCTTGGCGCCTACTACCTGACCCGGGGCGGCGACGCCGTTGCGGGCAGCGGCAAATGAACCCGGAGGAACCCCCATGCAAACCCAGATGCTGATCAATGGCCAGCTGGTTGCCGGCGAAGGCCCGGCCTGGACCGTGCTGGACCCTGCCAAGGGCACAGCCCTGGCGCAAATCCAGGAAGCCAGCGAAGCCCAGGTGGATAGCGCGGTGCGTGCCGCGCATCAGGCGTTCGACAGTTGGTCGCAGGCCTGCCCCAAGGACCGCGCGCAGGCCCTGCTGGCACTGGCAGATACCATCGAGGCCAACGGTGACGAGCTGGCCGGGCTGGAATCGCAGAACTGCGGCAAACCGCTGGGCGCTGCCCGCAACGACGAGATCCCCGCGATTGCCGACGTATTCCGCTATTTTGCCGGTGCCGCACGCTGCCTGGGTGGCCTGGCTGCCGGCGAGTACCTGCCAGGCCACACGTCGATGATCCGCCGTGACCCACTGGGGGTGGTGGCCTCGATCGCGCCGTGGAACTACCCGTTGATGATGCTGGCCTGGAAGGTCGCCCCGGCACTCGCTGCGGGTAACACCGTGGTGATCAAGCCATCGGAGCTGACCCCGCTTACGGCCTTGCGCCTGGGTGAGCTGGCCAAGACGCTGCTGCCACCAGGGGTGCTGAACATTGTGTTTGGCCGCGGCCAGACGGTGGGCAACCCGCTGGTCACTCACCCGCTGGTGCGCATGGTTTCGCTGACGGGCTCGATCGCCACCGGGGCTCACATCATCGGTGCCACCGCCGACAGCGTAAAACGCACCCATATGGAGCTGGGCGGCAAAGCCCCGGTGCTGGTGTTCGACGATGCCGACATCGACGCCGCCATCGACGGCATCCGCACGTTCGGCTTCTACAATGCCGGCCAGGACTGCACCGCGGCCTGCCGCCTGTATGTGCAGGACGGTATCTACGAGCGTTTCGTCGAACGCCTGGGTGCGGCGGTGGCCAGCCTCAAGCAGGGTCTGCAGGATGCGGAGGGTACAGAGCTGGGCCCGCTGATCAGCGCCCAGCACCGCGACAAGGTAGCCGGCCTGGTCCAGCGCGCCATCGCGCAGCCGCACATCCGCCTGGTCACGGGCGGCAAGGTCGTTGCCGGGGATGGCTTCTTCTTCGAGCCAACGGTGCTGGCCGATGCCCAGCAGGATGACGAGATCGTGCGCCACGAGGTGTTCGGCCCAGTGGTGTCGGTCACCCGCTTCACTGACGAGGCGCAGGCGTTGGAATGGGCCAACGACTCCAACTACGGGCTTGCCTCATCCGTGTGGACCCGCGACACCGGCCGCGCCCACCGCCTGGCGGCGCGGCTGCAATATGGCTGCACGTGGGTGAATACCCACTTCATGCTGGTCAGCGAAATGCCCCACGGCGGGCAGAAGCATTCAGGGTATGGGAAGGACATGTCGATGTACGGGCTGGAGGATTACACCTGCGTGCGGCATGTGATGATCAAGCACTGAGGGCCCGTTCATTGAGGACCACGTAGTGTCGTGGCCCCACGCTCAGAAATATCCTTCAACAACGATGGATCACCTCCTACAGGTGATCCATTGAGTGGCTTTCGTTGGTATCATAATCTGATACCATGAACAATCAACAGAAAGCCACGCTTGAAAACCTGTGGAAGACACCAACGCCCAAGGCGCTGGAATGGGCGCGAAATGAAACCCTGCTGGTATCGGCAGGTGCGCGAGTCATTGAAGGGCGTGGCTCGCGTGTGCGCTTCGAACTTAACGGTGTAGTAGCGACGTTTCATCGCCCTCACCCGGACAGGCACGCGAAAACCTATCAGATACGGGATGCCCGCCAGTTTCTTGAGCAGGCAGGAGTAACGCCATGAACGTGATGAATTATCGCGGCTACGCCGCACGCATCGAATACAGCGATGAAGACCAACTGCTGATCGGCCACGTCGCGGGTATCCGAGATGTGATTGGCTTTCACGGTGAATCCATCAGCGAGCTACGCCAGGCCTTCCATGAGGCAGTAGATGATTATCTGGAAACCTGTGAGCGCCTTGGCCGGGCGCCGCAGAAAACCTATTCCGGCAAGCTGAGCCTGCGGCTTGAGCCCGCCCTTCATGCCAGCGTGGCTGCCAAGGCCGAACTGGCACAGAAGAGCATCAATCAATGGGTCATCGACATCCTCAGCGGGGCGGCCTGCGCCTGACCGCCATGGCGGCTCAGTGCCGCCCCCGCACCTCAATCACGCAAGTCCGACTCATGAATCGGATTCGCACGGCTGGTGGCCCGCTGGTACTGGGCGGGCCAGGTGGCCTTGTTGCCGCCCAGGTCGTCATCGGCGTGCAGTGGCCAGTATGGGTCACGCAGCAGTTCACGGGCGAGGAAGATGATATCGGCCTGGCCCGTACGCAGAATGTGTTCGGCCTGGGCGGGTTCGGTAATCATGCCGACGGTGCCGGTTGCCATCTCCGATTCCTTGCGCACGCGCTCGGCAAAGCGGGTTTGGTAACCCGGGCCGGTCGGGATTTCGGCATGGCTCGAGGTACCGCCAGATGACACGTCGATCAGGTCTACGCCCAGCACGCGCAGGCGGCGGGCCAACTCGACCGTCTCGTCCGGGTTCCAGCCGTCCTCCACCCAGTCGGTGGCCGACACCCTTACGAACAGCGGCAGCTCCGCAGGCCACACCTTGCGCACCGCCTCTACGACCTGCAGGGTCAGGCGAATACGGTTTTCGAAACAGCTGCCGTAGTCGTCCTGGCGCTGGTTGCTCAGCGGTGACAGGAACTGGTGCAGCAGGTAACCGTGGGCGGCGTGAACCTCAACGACCTTGAAACCCGCTTCCAGGGCACGCTGGGTAGCGGCGACGAACGCGTCCACCACACCCTGGATTTCATCGCGGCTCAGTTCGCGGGGGGCGGTATGCTCGGGGTCAAAGGCAATGGGGGATGGCCCCACGGGCTGCCAGCCACCGTCTTCAGGTTTGACGCTGCCGTGCTTGCCCAACCACGGCCGGTGAGTGCTGGCCTTGCGCCCGGCATGGGCCAGTTGAATACCCGGCACGGCGCCCTGGGCGGTGATGAAACGCGTGATGCGTTGCAGCGGGGGGATCTGGGCGTCGTTCCACAGGCCGAGGTCTTCGGCGGTAATGCGGCCATCCGCCGTGACCGCCACGGCTTCGCTGAACACCAGCCCCGCCCCGCCCACGGCACGGCTGCCCAGGTGGACAAGGTGCCAGTCGTTGGCCAGGCCATCGACAGAGGAATACTGGCACATCGGCGATACCGCAATGCGGTTTGGCAAGGTCAACTGACGCAGGGTGTAAGGCTCGAGCAGCAGGCTCATGAGGGCACCTCCCAAGGACTCCTAGGGTGATCCGGCTCGGGCACTCGCAGATCGATCCTTGGCCCGATGCCGGTCAATGTTCAGACTAGACCAGATTGGGTGGGGGGTAGGTTCCATGGGATTTGGGTGGTCATGGGTGCCTGGCTTGAGAGGGATGTCGTTTTCCAGGTCGTGCCCCCTCAAAAACCAACGCCCCCCAGCAACCCTCAGCGCGGCTCCATGTGGGCGATCATCAACTGCACACTTTCATTGCCACGAAACTCGTTCACGTCCAGCTTGTAGGCCAGTTCCACCCAGCGAACGGTCGGGTTGGGCCAGACCTCACGGTCAATGCCAAAGGCGATGCCGTCCAGGCGCACGGTGCCACACTCGCTCTTGAGCACCACTTTCAAGTGGCGCTCACCCACCACGCGCTGCTCCACCAGTTGGAACACCCCATGGAACAACGGCTCGGGGAAATGCTGCCCCCAAGGGCCGGCATTGCGCAGGGCCTTGGCCAGGTCCAGGTGGAACTCTTCTACCGCCAGGCTGCCATCGGACAACAAACGGCCGGTGAGGTCGTCTTCACACAACTGGCGCCGTACTTCTTCATCGAACGCTTCGGCAAACGCCGGGAAATTCCCCTCCGGCAGAGACAGCCCAGCCGCCATGGCGTGGCCGCCGAACTTGCTGATCAGCTGCGGATGGCGGGCAGCAACGGCATCCAGCGCATCGCGGATGTGAAAGCCTGGAACCGAACGGGCAGACCCCTTCAGCACACCCTCCCCCGCATCGGCGAAGGCGATGGTAGGCCGGTGGTAGCGCTCCTTCAGGCGTGACGCGAGAATACCGATAACGCCCTGGTGCCACTCGGCATCGAACAGGCACAGCCCGTACGGCATCGACTCCACCGGCAGGTCCCGCAGTTGGGCCAGGGCCTCGCGCTGCATGCCCTGTTCGATAGACTTGCGGTCCTGGTTCAGGCCGTCCAGCTGTTGGGCCATGTCCTGGGCCAGGGCCGCGTCTTCGCACAGCAGGCATTCGATACCCAGGCTCATGTCATCCAGGCGCCCCGCAGCGTTCAGCCGTGGGCCGAGGATGAAGCCCAGGTCGGTGGAGGTGATGCGCCGGTGGTCGCGGCGGGCCACTTCGAGAATGGCCTTCAACCCCGGCCGGGCACGGCCAGCGCGGATACGCTCGAGGCCCTGGTAAACCAGGATGCGGTTGTTGGCATCCAGCGGTACCACATCAGCCACGCTGCCCAGCGCCACCAGGTCGAGCAGTTCACCGATGTTGGGCTGCGGCTGCGTTGCGTAACGCCCCAGGCTGCGCAACCGTGCACGCAGGGCCATGAGTACATAGAAGATCACCCCGACACCGGCCAGCGCCTTGCTGGGGAACGTGCAGCCGGGCTGGTTGGGGTTGATGATGGCATCGGCTTCTGGCAACTGCTCACCGGGCAGGTGATGGTCAGTGACCAGTACCTTCAGCCCAGCGGCTTTGGCGGCAGCGACGCCCTCGACACTGGAAATGCCGTTGTCTACCGTGATCAGCAATTCAGGCTGGCGTTGCAGTGCCACTTCAACGATTTCCGGGGTCAGCCCGTAGCCGTACTCGAAGCGGTTGGGCACCAGGTAATCGACGTGGGCGGCCCCCAGCAAGCGCAGGCCCAGCACGCCGACGGTACTGGCCGTGGCGCCATCGGCATCGAAGTCACCGACGATGAGAATACGCTGGCGCTGGTCGATGGCGTGCACCAGCAAATCGACACCGGCCTCGATGCCTTTGAGCTGCTGATAAGGCAACAGGCGCGCCAGGCTCTTGTCCAGCTCGGCCTCGCTCTGCACGCCACGGGCGGCGTACAGGCGGGTGAGCAACGGCGGCAGGTTACCGAGAAAAGGCAGGGCAGGCGGCAGCGGGCGAGGTTCAATACGCATGGGGTGGTTCAGCCACGCTCCCCGAGCAGCCACTGCAACTGCACTTCGTGTTGGCCACGGTCGTCGGTGACAAACACCGTGCCTTCACTGATCATCACATCCCATTTGATGCTGCGCGGCATGTCGGTGGCCAGGGTTTCCAGCACTTCCTGGGGCACCGCGGCGATGCTGAGGTTTTTCAGGTTCTTGACCGCGCCCACCACCTTGCCTTCCCACACGCGCAGGCTGCCGTAGGCCAGCAGGCTGGTGCGCTCGGTACGGCGCGAGCACCAGGTCAGGCGCTCGGCGTCGGGCTGGCCCACCTCGATCCAGTGCAGCACGCGGTCGTCCAGGCTTTTTTCCCACAGCGCCGGTTCGTCTACATCCGAGAGGCCACGGCCGAATGCCAGGTTCTCGTTGTACCACAGCGCGTACGCCAACAAACGAACCGCCATGCGCTCTTCGGTTTCCGAAGGGTGCCGTGCAATGGTCTGCTTGACGCTCTCGTAGACGTTGCGGTCGAGGTCGGTCAGGTTCAGTTCGAATTTGTAGGTGGTGGACGGCTGGGCCATGGTCGCAGGGCTTCTTGCTCGAAATAAAAGGTGCCCAGTCTAACCGATCCGGCACCTTGTTGTGCCGCGGCAGTATCTGCCGCTCAGGAGCTGTGATAAAACCACGGCTGTTTTCAGCTGCCACGGATGCCCCATGTCGACGCCTAGCAAACCCCTCGCCGGCCTCAAGGTGGTCGAGCTCGGCACCCTGATCGCCGGGCCGTTCGCCTCGCGTATCTGCGCCGAATTCGGCGCCGAAGTGATCAAGGTGGAATCGCCCGATGGCGGTGACCCGCTGCGCAAATGGCGCAAGCTGTATGAGGGTACGTCGCTGTGGTGGTTCGTGCAGGCACGCAACAAGCAGTCGCTCACCCTGAACCTGAAGCACCCTCAGGGCCTCGATATTCTCAAGCAACTGCTGGCCGACGCAGACATCCTCATCGAGAACTTCCGCCCGGGCGTACTGGAAAAGCTCGGCCTGGGCTGGGATGTGCTGCATGCGCTGAACCCTCGGCTGGTCATGGTGCGCCTGTCCGGCTTTGGCCAGACCGGGCCGATGAAGGACCAGCCAGGCTTTGGCGCGGTGGGTGAATCCATGGGTGGCTTGCGCTACATCACTGGCTTCGACGACCGCCCGCCGGTGCGCACGGGTATTTCGATTGGCGATTCGATCGCGGCACTGTGGGGCGTGATCGGCGCGCTCATGGCCCTGCGCCACCGCGAAGTGAATGGCGGCGAAGGCCAGGTCGTGGATGTTGCGCTGTACGAAGCCATTTTCGCCATGATGGAAAGCATGGTGCCGGAATTCGACGTATTCGGTTTTATCCGCGAGCGGACCGGCAACATCATGCCGGGCATCACCCCCTCCTCCATCCACACCAGCGCAGACGGCAAGCACGTGCAGATCGGCGCCAATGGCGATGCGATCTTCAAGCGCTTCATGCAGGCCATTGGCCGTAACGACCTGGCCGAAGACCCTGCATTGGCGACCAATGATGGCCGCGACCTGCGCCGCGATGAGTTGTATGGGGTAATTGACCGGTGGGCCAACGGCTTGCCCCTGAATACGCTGATGCAGGTGCTGACTGCCGCCGAAGTGCCGGCAAGCCGCATCTATTCGGCCGAAGACATGTTCAACGACCCGCAATACCTGGCACGCGAGATGTTTCTGCAGGCCAAACTGCCCGACGGCAAGGCGTTCCGTATGCCGGGCATCGTGCCGAAACTGTCGGACACCCCAGGCGCTGCCGAATGGGTGGGCCCTGCCCTGGGTGAACACACTGATGCAGTGCTTGCCCGGCTGGGCTACGACGCGGTAGCCATCGCCGGCCTGCGCCAAGCAGGCGCGGTCTGATCCTGGCCCGCCCCTGCTGCAGGGGTAGCCTCGCCAGGCTCGCCCTGCTGTGCGGCTTGCTGCCCACGCTGCTCTGCCAGCCAGCCGCAGCGCGTGAGCGCTTGCTATGGCTGGTGCGCGACCTGCCGCCCTTTACCGTATTCGAGGGCCCTGAAACAGGCCACGGCGTTATCGATCAACTGCTCCCGCAATTGATCGAACACATGCCCGAATACGACCACGACGTTCTGCGGGTCAACCGTGCCCGTGGCATCCAGATGCTGCAGGACCCAGCCACCTTCACCTGCGACCCGATGCTGCTGTGGACGGCCGAACGTGCCCGTTACGTGCATTTTTCCATCCCGATGCTGGGCGTGCGTACCAGTGGCCTGGTGTCACTGAAGGAAAGCCAACCGCTGATTGCGCCCTACCTCGACGGCGATGCCGTGGACCTGCTGGGGCTGATGAGCCGCACCTCACTCAAGCTGGGCGTGGTTGCCGAGCGTAGCTATGGCACGCTGATCGACCACACGCTACGCCAGTTGCCCGATGCGGCCCTGAGCCGACACTACGGCACCGAAGCCACCGCCAACCTGTTGCAGATGCAACACCTGGGGCGGTTGCGCCTGGTATTGGGTTACTGGCCTGAAGTGCGCTACCTGATCCAGCAGCAAGGTGGGTCGCTGGCGGATTACCAGTTCCATCCCATCCAGGGGGTGAACCCCTATCAGTTCCTGCATGTAGGCTGTTCGGATACCCCGTTGGGACGCGCTGCGGTGGCGCGTATCGACCAGTTGCTGCCAGCATTGCGCCGCGAGGTGCTGCCCCGTGCGTACGCTCGCTGGCTGGCGCCGGTGGAACAGGAAGACTATCTCGAACAGAGCAGGCAGTTCTTCACTGAGCATCAGCCACCCCTTGAAGCCCGTTAAACCGCAGGCAAAAAGAAACCCCGGACGCGGGGGGAGGTACGTCCGGGGTCAAGCGAAAGCCCTGGGGCTTTACGGGGCAGTATCAGCCAACACGGGAGCGAAGCATTGGCTGGCTGCACTGAAACATTCGATGAACACCTCAGGCAAAGGTTCCCTGGGGCTGCTGACGTTGCTGCAGGGCTGCAATCACACAGGGCTGCAAACGCCCTTCGGCGATCTGCAAGTCACGGTGCAGGCCATCCACCAGGTCCACCAGCAGGCGCTGTTCTTGCAACTGGAACTCACTGACCGTGCGCTGCAAGGTAATGCCGGCCAGGTGATCGTGAACAGTCAGCTGGCGGTTGCCGCGTTCATCGGCGAGGCTGAGTTGAGCCTGGTAAGGGGCCAGTGCTTGGTTGAGCAGTCTGCAGATTCTTTCCATCCGGAACACTCGCTGGGTGGTGGGGGTACTGAAAGCAGACCAGCGCGCGCAGCGGAAAGTTCGTCACGCCGTGGCCGTTTCAGTGAGCATGCGGTGTGTTTGTGACAGTTTGAATACCCCGCCATGGGCGCTGCTGCAGGGTTTGCAGCGCGTTTTGCAAGGCTGGCGTCGATACCGGCCATGGCAGCTCGGCCAGCACGCACAAGCCCACGCCTCGGGCTTCCTGGGCTAGGTCGCGCCGCCTTGGCCCAGCGCTGCCCACAAACACCACCGGGCAGGCGGCGGGCAGTTTCTTGAGCAGGGCCAAGCCGGTGCGGGTGGGCATGGCGTGATCGACGATCACCAGGTCAGGGCACCGCACGGCCGACAGACAAGCGTTAAGTTCGGCAGTGTTCTCGCTGATGCGAACCTGGAAGATGCCCTGGGCATTGAGCGCTTGGTGCAGAAGAATCTGATGCGATGGGCGTGCCTGGTGAATCAACACATGGGGCTGGTACATGAGCCGCTCCTGTTGAGAGGACCGGCTAATCTAGGCTGGACGAACGCCAGCCAGAATAGGACGCGTCTGAAACCACCCCAGGAAATACCTGAGGCATCGGGGCTGACTGGCAGCCCCGATGCGCCGAGGGTTACAACGGCTTGCCGCGGTTGCCGTGCTGGCTGACGAAGGCCTGGACAGCCTTCAGGTCATTGGCCAGTACCGTGCAGCGCTCCTCGCGGCTGAACAGGTCGCTGAGGTGCACCGGCAGCTCCAGCGCCTTGCCGACCCCGGCCTGCTCGACAGCCTCGGGGAATTTGACCGGGTGCGCCGTGCCCAGCACCACCATCGGCGTGTCCAGGCTGCGACGGCACTCGCGGCCCGCTTTCACACCAATGGCCGTGTGTGGGTCAAGCACTTCGCCGGTGCTGGCGAACACATCGGCGATGGTCTGGCAGGTCTGCTCGTCAGTCACGGCCAGCGAATCGAACAGCTTGCGCGCTTCGGTCCAGCGGTCCTGCTCCACGCTGAAACCGCCACCCTGCCTGAAGTTGGCCATCAGTTCGGCAATCGCTGCCCCGTTGCGACCGTGCAGGTCGAACAGCAGGCGCTCGAAGTTGGACGAAACCATGATGTCCATCGACGGCGACAGCGTGGCGTGCAGGGTTTCCTTGACGTACTGGTTGCCGCTCATGAAGCGGTGCAGGATGTCGTTGCGGTTGGTAGCCACCACCAGTTGGCTGATCGGCAGGCCCATGTTGCGTGCCAGGTAACCCGCGAAGATGTCGCCGAAGTTGCCGGTGGGCACAGAAAACGCTACCGAACGCGCCGGGCCGCCAAGCTGCAGGGCTGCATGGAAGTAGTAGACGATCTGGGCCATGATCCGCGCCCAGTTGATCGAGTTCACAGCCACCAGGCGGGTGCCCTTGAGGAACGACTGGTCGGCGAAGCTCGCCTTGACCATTTCCTGGCAGTCGTCGAAGTTGCCTTCGATGGCGATGTTGTGAATGTTCTCGCCAAAGATGGTGGTCATCTGCCGACGTTGTACTTCCGACACACGCTGGTGCGGGTGCAGGATGAAGATGTCGACGTTATCGCAACGGCGGCAGCCTTCGATGGCCGCAGACCCGGTATCGCCACTGGTGGCGCCGATGATCACCACACGCTCGTTGCGCTTGGCCAGCACATGATCAAGCAGGCGGCCAAGCAGTTGCAGGGCGAAGTCCTTGAACGCCAGGGTGGGGCCGTGGAACAACTCCAGCACCCACTCGTTGCTGTTCAGCTGGCGCAGTGGCGCCACGGCGGCGTGAGCGAACTCACCGTAGGTTTCCTCGAGGATTTTCTTGAAGTCGGCGTCGGCGATGCTGCCCTGGACGAATGGGCGCATTACGCGGAATGCCAGTTCGTGGTACGGCAGGCCGGCCCAGGAAGCGATTTCTTCCTGGGTGAAACGTGGCAGGTTCTCTGGCACGTACAAGCCGCCGTCGGTGGCGAGGCCTGCGAGCAGCACGTCTTCGAAGTTGAGGGCCGGTGCCTGGCCACGGGTACTGATATAGCGCATGGGGCAAACCTTTGGTTTGAGCGGCAAGTTGTGAGCTGCAAGCTGCAAGAACAAGCCGACCGGCGTTGCTTTTGCGCTGTGCTTCTCACCGTTGCCGCAAATCTACTCTGACGAGCGGCAAGCTGTGAGCCGCAAGCTACAAGACAAGCCGACCGGCGTTGCTCTCTAGCTCTGCTTCTCACTTTTACCGCAAATGTACTCTATTGAAGCCTCAACACCGCCCTGCTTTTACTTGCAGCTTGCAGCTTGAGGCTTGCCGCTTAGTTGAGCTGTTCGACGCGGATACGTACCACGTTACCGACGACGTCCTGGAGCGCCTCCAGGGCGACAATGGCGTCGTTGATGCGCTGCTCGACCACACCGTGGGTCAGCAGGATCATCGGCACCAGGCCGTCCTGCTCCTCGGCTTCCTTCTGCATGATCGACTCGATGTTGATGCCACGCTCCGAGAGGATGCTGGCCACCTGGGCCAGTACGCCCGGGTGGTCCTTGGCCTGGATACGCAAGTAGTAGGCGCTCTTGCAGGCTTCGATCGGCAGGATCGGGTGGGCCGACAGCGAATCTGGCTGGAAGGCCAGGTGCGGCACGCGGTTTTCCGGGTCGGACGTCATGGCACGCACCACGTCCACCAGGTCGCCGACCACCGACGAAGCGGTCGGCTCCATGCCGGCGCCGGCACCGTAGTAGAGGGTAGACCCGGCCGCATCACCGTTCACCATCACGGCGTTCATCACACCATTGACGTTGGCGATCAGGCGGTCGGCCGGGATCAGCGTGGGGTGCACGCGCAGCTCGATGCCTTCTGCAGTGCGGCGCGCCATGCCCAGGTGCTTGATGCGGTAGCCCAAGGCTTCGGCGTAGTTCACGTCGGCGGTAGTCAACTGGGTGATGCCTTCGGTGTAGGCCTTGTCGAACTGCAGCGGAATACCGAACGCGATGGACGCCAGGATGGTCAGCTTGTGCGCGGCGTCGATCCCTTCCACATCGAAAGTGGGGTCGGCTTCGGCATAACCCAGGGCCTGGGCCTCGGCCAGCACGTCGGGGAAGGCACGGCCTTTCTCACGCATTTCGGTGAGGATGAAGTTGCCGGTGCCGTTGATGATGCCAGCCAGCCAGTTGATGCGGTTGGCCGACAGGCCTTCGCGGATGGCCTTGATCACCGGGATGCCACCCGCCACGGCGGCCTCGAAGGCCACGATCACACCGTTCTCGCGGGCCTTGGCGAATATTTCGTTGCCATGTACAGCAATCAGCGCCTTGTTGGCGGTGACCACGTGCTTGCCGTTCTCGATGGCCTTGAGCACCAGGTCACGGGCCACGGTGTAGCCGCCGATCAGTTCGATGACAATATCGATCTCCGGGTTGCAGGCAACTTCGAACACGTCAGCGGTAATGGGGGTACCGGTAATCTGGCAGTTCGGGTTCTGCGAGCGCATGGCAATCTGTGCCACTTCAATACCGCGCCCGGCACGGCGGGCAATCTCCTCGGCGTTGCGCTGAAGTACATTGAAGGTTCCGCCACCGACGGTCCCCAACCCACAGATGCCTACTTTGACCGGTTTCACTGTGAACTCCCCATAGAACGGTCGACACCCTTGCCGACCGTGAAACATGCCGTCACCCCATGACGACGGCGCATTGAACTGAATTACTTGGCCAGTGCCAGCTTGGCCACTTGCGGTGCCGGCTGGTAGCCCGGAATGACCTGCCCGCTCTCCAGCACAATGGCTGGTGTGCCATTGACACCGATCGACTGGCCCAGCTGGAACTGCTTGCTGACCGGGTTGGCGCACTTGGCCGCCTTGATTTCCTTGCCTTCCACCATCTTGTCCATGGCCGCACGACGGTCACTGGAACACCACACGGCCTGCAGTTGCTGGTCGCCTGGCGAATTCAGCCCCTGACGCGGGAACGCCACATAGCGTACCTCGATGCCGCGGCGGTTCAGCTCGGGCACCTCGGCGTGCAGCTTGTGGCAGTACGGGCAGGTGGTGTCGGTGAACACGGTGATGTGCGATTTGGTTTCGCCCTTGGCGGGGTAAACCACCATCTCGGCAGCCGGGATGCCATTGATGAGCTTGGCAATGCCCATGCGCTCGGTTTTCTCGGTCAGGTTGACCGGCTTACCGTCCTGGATCTGGAACAGATAGCCCTGCATCACGAACTG
The DNA here is from genome assembly GCF_016647865.1 of Pseudomonas sp. S60. Lineage (NCBI taxonomy): Bacteria > Pseudomonadati > Pseudomonadota > Gammaproteobacteria > Pseudomonadales > Pseudomonadaceae > Pseudomonas > Pseudomonas sp. S60. The sequence goes on from NZ_JACVVH010000002.1 coordinate 174,091, forward strand.
GCCATCGGCGCTGGCATACAGCACACGGCCACCCTGCAGCTTGACTTCATACAGGCCACTGAGCGGGCTGCTGGCAACGCTTTCTACAGGCACTTCCAATTCAAGGTTTTGCAACGACTTGCGAATAGCCTGCTCGGCACCGGTATTGCTGTCGGTGGCCGCAGCAGCGGCGAAGGTGCTGGCCAGCGCCATCGCGGCGGCGGCGAAAAACTGGGTCACGCGCATGGGAACTCCTGAGGGCGGACAGGGACCGGAGGGCGTCACCTGCGGGAAAACGCGGTGACCGTGCGGTCCTTGGTGCAAACCGGCCAAGCCTACCACATCACGCCCCTGTTTAAGGGCCCTGCAGGGTGCCGGCCAGCGGAACATGAAAAACATTCATCCACGGGGGTGGTGCTGGGCATGCAGTTGCTGAAGGCGTGCCTTGGCCACGTGGGTGTAGATCTGGGTGGTGGACAGGTCGCTGTGGCCCAGCAGCATCTGTACCACACGCAGGTCGGCACCGTGGTTGAGCAGGTGGGTGGCAAACGCGTGGCGCAGGGTATGGGGCGACAGCGGCTTGTCGATCCCGGCCACCCGGGCATGGTGCTTGATACGGTGCCAGAAGGTCTGGCGAGTCATCTGCTCACCGCGCAGGCTCGGGAAAAGCACATCGCTGGGCCGGCCACTGAGCAGCTCGCCGCGGCCATCGCGCAGGTAGCGCTCAAGCCATACCACCGCCTCCTCACCCATGGGCACCAGGCGCTCCTTGTTGCCCTTGCCCATCACCCGCAGCACACCCTGGCGCAGGTTTATCTGGTCCAAGGCCAGGCTGATCAGTTCGGTCACACGCAGGCCACAGGCATACAGCACCTCAAGCATGGCCCGGTCGCGCTGGCCGATGGCCTCCCCCAGGTCGGGGGCCTGCAGCAGGGCCTCGACATCTGCCTCGGACAGAGACTTGGGCAACGGCCTGCCCAGCTGCGGCATGTCCACCTGCAGCGTCGGGTCCACGGCCACCTGCTTCTCCCGCAGCAAGTACCGGTAAAAGCCTCGCAGGCCAGACAGAAAGCGTGCAGTGGAACGCGGTTTGTAGCCTTGGTCCAGGCGCCAGGCCAGGTGGTCGAGAATCAGTTCGCGCCCCGCGTCGGGCAGGCTGATGCCACGCTCATGCAGCCAGCCGTTGAACAGGGCCAGATCGCTTCGGTAGGAAACCCGGGTGTTATCAGACAGGCCTTTTTCCAGCCACAGGGCATCGAGAAACGCGTCGATCAGGGGGTGGTCCAGGGCGGGCATTCGGGGGCTGCTGGGTTACAAAGAAGGGGCTAGTGTTTCACAGCGGCTGGCGGGTTGTCTTCACCCGTCGATGCAAGGAGCCAACAGGGTTACAAAAAGCAAAAAAGCAGCCCGAAGGCTGCTTTTTTCTCGCTAGGCGGCGTTTGCCACCGGGCAAACTGTACTCAGGACAGTTTTTCCTTGATGCGAGCGGCTTTGCCGGACAGGTCGCGCAGGTAGTACAGCTTGGCTTTACGCACGTCACCACGACGTTTCACGGCCAGGCTGTCGATTTGCGGGCTGTAGGTCTGGAAAGTACGCTCAACACCCACACCGCTGGAGATCTTGCGCACGGTGAAGGCGCTGTTCAGGCCGCGGTTGCGCTTGGCGATAACAACGCCTTCGAACGCCTGCAGACGGGAACGCTCACCTTCCTTCACTTTAACCTGGACGACAACGGTGTCGCCTGGTGCGAAGGTCGGGATTTCCTTGCTCATCTGCTCTGCTTCGAGCTGCTGGATGATCTTGTTGGTCATGCTGTGCTCCTAAGATGGATACGCGATCCACCATCGATACGTTTAACTATCGTCCCGCTCGCGGAGGTATTCCTCGAGCAGCTTCTTCTCTTCTCCAGAAAGTGAGCGACTTTCCAGAAGATCGGCGCGTCGTTCGAAGGTCCTACCAAGGGACTGCTTCATTCTCCAACGCCGGATGTGTGCATGGTTGCCACTTAGCAACACGTCGGGAACACGCTGATCCGCATACACCTCAGGCCGGGTGTAGTGCGGGCAATCCAGCAGACCGTCGGTGAAAGAATCTTCCTCCGCCGAGTCCACATGCCCTAAAGCTCCGGGCAGCAGCCGTGTAACCGCATCGATCAGTACCATGGCCGGCAGCTCGCCACCGGAAAGCACATAGTCGCCAATCGACCACTCCTCATCGACATGAGCCTCGATAAAGCGCTCGTCAATGCCTTCATAACGACCGGCGATCAGGATCAACGATTCCTGTTTGGCCAGGCCTTTGACCGCCTGCTGAGTCAGCTTGCGGCCTTGTGGCGAGAGGTAGATCACCTTCGCCGCTGCTCCGGTTGCCTGCCTGGCGTTGACCAGTGCATCTTCCAGAGGCTTGATTTTCATCACCATGCCCGGACCACCGCCAAACGGCCGATCATCTACCGTATGGTGACGATCTGTGGTGTAGTCCCGCGGGTTCCAGCAAGTCACCTGAAGCAACCCCTGTTTCACCGCGCGGCTGGTAATGCCGTACTCCGTGATGGCCGAGAACATCTCGGGGAACAACGTGATGACGTCTACGCGAAGGTTACCCATCGTCTAGAAGTCCGCGTCCCATTCAACCCGCATCACGCCTGCTTCCAGGTCGACGTTGAGCACGCATTGCGCCGTATAGGGCAACAGACGCTCGCGATCATCCAGGCTGCCTGCGCAGGGTTTGACCACCATTACATCGTTCGCACCGGTCTCCAACAGGTGATCGACCGTGCCGAACAGCTGTTCGTCCTGGTTGATGACCTTCAGACCTACCAACTGGTACCAGTAGTACTCGTCGGCAGCCAGGTTGGGCAAAAGGCTCCGCGCAATGCAGATTTCGTAACCGCTGAGAAGCCGGGCTTCATCACGATCATCGAGGCCTTTAAGCTTCACGACCAGGCCCTTTTGGGAGCCACGACCGCTGACCTGCTCGACCTGCTTTACCTTGCCTTCGTGCCGAAGCGTCCAGCCGGGATAATCCAACAGGTTTTCAATCGGATCGGTAAAGGAGTACACCTTCACCTCGCCGCGAACGCCGTGAACCGAAAAAATCTTGCCAACGACGATGAGGTCGTCAGCCTTTTCTGGCGTCGCGTTCATACTGCTCAGGCGGCAGCCTTGGCAGCGTCCTTCAGCAGCTGAGCAACGCGCTCAGACGGCTGTGCGCCCTGGCTCAGCCAGTAGGTGACGCGCTCTTGGTTGACCGACAGCTTGACTTCGGCGCCCGATGCGATCGGGTTGAAGAAGCCAACGCGCTCAACGAAACGGCCGTCACGGGCGTTACGCGAGTTGGTCACGGTCAGGTGGTAGAAAGGGCGCTTTTTCGAGCCGCCACGGGCCAGACGAATGGTTACCATGTGAACATCGTTCCTATAGTCGGTGCTGCAGTTTGTACTGCAAATCTGAATGCCAAATAGGCACACGGGTGCCCAAAAGGCCGCATATTCTCAGGGAATACACGGACATTTGCAAATGCCTTTTTCGGCCTGGCCTCGCCACGCCGTCCGGATTTGCCGTTATAAGCCGCGCCTTGCGCGGCCGTTGCCCCCGCCACGGCGGGGGTTCTGGGCGCCTGCCCGATGAGGGGCAGGCGCTCTGAACAGGGTTTACAGCTTCGGCATGCCGCCGCCTGGCAGCATGCCGCCCAGGCCGCGCATCATCTTGGCCATACCGCCCTTGGCAGAAAACTTCTTCATCATCTTCTGCATTTGCTTGTGCTGCTTGATCAGGCGGCCGATGTCTTGCACCTGGGTGCCGGAACCCAGCGCGATGCGGCGCTTGCGCGAACCACTGATCAGGTCGGGGTCACGACGCTCGGCAGGGGTCATGGAGTTGATGATCGCCTCCATCTGCTTGAACTGCTTCTCGGCCGCCCCTTGAGCACCGCCCATCTGCGACAGGTTGACGCCACCGATGCTCGGCAGCTTGTCCATCAGGCCACCCAGGCCGCCCATGTTCTTCATCTGTTGCAGCTGGTCGCGGAAGTCTTCGAGGTCGAAGCCCTTGCCCTTCTTCAGCTTCTTGGCCAGCTTGTCGGCCTTGGCCTTGTCGATGGTCTGTTCGGCCTGCTCGATCAGGCTGAGCACGTCGCCCATGCCGAGGATGCGCGAAGCCACACGGTCTGGGTAGAACGGTTCGAGCGCTTCGCTCTTCTCGCCCATACCGATGAACTTGATCGGCTTGCCGGTGATGGCGCGCACCGACAGCGCCGCACCACCGCGGGCATCGCCGTCCACCTTGGTCAGCACAACACCGGTCAGCGGCAGTGCTTCGCCGAAGGCCTTGGCGGTGTTGGCGGCGTCCTGGCCGGTCATGGCGTCGACCACGAACAGGGTCTCGATCGGCTTCACTGCAGCGTGCAGGGCCTTGATCTCGGCCATCATGTCGGCGTCGATGTGCAGGCGGCCGGCGGTATCGACGATGACCACGTCGATGAACTTCAGCTTGGCTTCACGGATGGCCGCTTCGGCGATGGCCACCGGCTTCTGGCTGATATCGGAGGGGAAGAAGGTAACCCCGATGTCATTGGCCAGGGTTTCGAGCTGCTTGATCGCTGCCGGGCGGTAAACGTCGGCCGAGACCACCATCACGCTCTTCTTCTTGCGCTCCTTGAGGAAGCGCGCCAGCTTGCCGGCGGTGGTGGTCTTGCCCGCGCCCTGCAGGCCAGCCATGAGCACCACGGCGGGCGGGGCCGCGTTGAGCGCGAGGTCTTCGTTGGCCGCGCCCATCAGGCTTTCGAGTTCGGCCTGAACGATCTTGACGAAGGCCTGGCCCGGGGTAAGGCTACGCGACACCTCGGTGCCGACCGCACGCTCCTTGACGCTATTGACGAAATCCTTCACCACCGGCAGGGCAACGTCGGCCTCGAGCAAGGCCATGCGCACTTCGCGCAGCGTGTCCTTGATGTTGTCTTCGGTCAGCTTGGCCTTGCCGGTAACATGGCGCAGCGTCTGTGACAGGCGGTCGGTCAGGTTTTCGAACATGGTGATCCTTTCAGGCCCAGTAGAAGCCGAGGTTTGTCAGGCGCCGGGGGAGCAAATACAGACCCGCCAGGCGCAGCAAGGCGGCGATTATAGCGAAGTGCAGCGCCGCCGCACACCTCGGCTTCCGAGCGGCAAGCTGCAAGCTGCAAGCTGCAAGCAAGAGCCGATGCGCGTGCGGGCTGCTTTTTCTTGCAGCTTGCAGCTTAAAGCTTGCCGCTCGCCCGTTTGGCTTGCGAACCGCAAGCGATAAGCTACAAGAAGGAGCTGGCGCGCGTGACGGCTGCTTTTTCTTGCAGCTTGTCGCTCAAAGCTTGCAGCTCAAAGGTGCAGCTTGCAGCGGGCTATGCCAAACTCCGTCTCTTTAGGGCTCGCCAACCAGGACTTATGTTCTCCTCTCCCAGCCTCATCCCCAACCTGATCGCTGCCGTGCTGTACACCGTTGCGGCCATCTACCAGGGCTCGGCCCTGGCCAAGGGCCGCAAGGCCGACAGACGCCTGCCTGCCCTGCTGGGCACAATTGCGGTGCTCGCCCAGGGCGGCGCGCTGTTCTTCCAGCTGATCACGCCGCTGGGCCTGAGCCTGGACTTCTTCAGCGCAGCCAGCCTGATCGCAGTGGCGGTCATCGCCCTGACCTTGCTGGCCTGCATCAGCATCCCCGTGGAAAACCTCCTGGTGCTGCTGTTCCCCCTGGGGGCTGTGACCGCGCTGCTGGCGCAATTCGCGCCACCCGGCACGGTGCCGCTGATCGACGAAGAACCCGGCATTCTTGCGCACATCCTGCTGTCGATCCTGGCGTATGGGCTGTTCACCATCGCGGTGTTCCAGTCGCTGTTGCTGCTGGTGCAGGACCGCCAGCTGAAAAACAAGCACCCGTCCGGGCTGATTCGCAACTTCCCGCCCTTGCAGACCATGGAAAGCCTGCTGTTCGGCTTTCTCTGGGCAGGCTGGTGCCTGCTGTCGCTGTCGCTGATTTCTGGCTGGCTGTTCCTGGACAACCTGTTCGCCCAGCACCTGGTGCACAAGACGCTGCTGGCCTGCGTGGCCTGGGTGGTATTCAGTGTGCTGCTGTGGGGCAGAACCCGCCTGGGCTGGCGTGGCCACAAGGCCATTCGCTGGACGCTGGCAGGTTTCTGCCTGCTGATGCTGGCCTATTTCGGCAGCAAGCTGGTCCGTGAATTCATCCTGCACATCTGACGGCCACCCATGAACATCCTGCCGTACGCACCGCTACTCGGCACTTCGGCACTGGCGCTGCTGTGGTCCGCCCTGTTCACTGCCGTCGAGGCCGCCCGCACACACCCAGCCGCACAGCAGGCCGAGGGGGACGGGCAGCCTGCCCTGCCCGGCGCGGCGCTGGTGTTGTGCGCCAGCCTGGGCAAGCTGCTGGTGCTCGCCCTTGCCTGCCTGATCGGCCTGCGCGAGGGCGGTGACCATGGCTTCTGGCTGGCAGGCCTGGCTGCCGCCGCTGCCCTGCTGGTATTCGCCGAATACCTGCCGCGCCGGCTTGCCCGCCGCAGCCCGCAGGCGTTCGTGAGCCTGGGCGCCAGCCTGCTGCAGATGCCACTGGCGGTGCTACAGCCACTGGCCTGGCTACTCGATGGCTGCGCAAAGCTGTTGTTGCGCCCGTTTCGCCTGCAACCCGCCGCCGTGGCGCTGCACCCGCAGCAAGCGGACCCCTTCGATGAAGACGACGAACACGACGCACCTCGCCGGGGCCTGCTGGACGGCATGCAGTCACTGGACAAGATCACCGTCAACGACATCCTGGTGCCGCGCAACGAGGTAGACGGCATCAACCTCGATGACCCGATCGAACGTATCAGCGAACAACTGATTGTCAGCCGTCACACCCGCCTGCCGGTCTATCACAACGATATCAACCAGGTCGAGGCGGTCCTCAATACCAAGCTGATCAGCCACCTGCTGCCCCACGGTAGCCTGACCCTGCAAGCGCTGCGTGACGCCTGCTACGAGCCGTACTTCGTCCCCGAAAGCACGCCCCTGAACCTGCAACTGCTCAACTTCCACAAGCAGCAGAGGCGCCTGGGCGTGGTGGTGGACGAGTACGGCGAGGTGCTGGGCATCGTCACCCTGGAAGACATCCTTGAAGAGATCGTCGGTGAGTTCGAAGACGAGCAGAGCCTGGACAACCCCCATGTGCACAAGCAGGCCGACGGTACCTGCGTGATCGACGGCGCAGCCTCCCTGCGCGAGATCAACCGCACCCTGGGTTGGCACCTGCCCTGCGATGGCGGGCCGAAAACCCTCAACGGGCTGGTCACCGAAGCCCTGGAAAGCATACCGGCCAGCGCGGTGTGCCTGAAAATCGGCCGCTACCGCCTGGAAATCCTCGAAACAGAAGACAACTGCGCCAGCAAGGTACTGGTATGGACCGTGACCCGGTAGCTATACTGCGGTCACGCTTACCCAGCCCCGCCGTCCCGCCAGCTACCCGCACCCGGTGGTTCACGGCCAGTCCGCCTGACTGATACGCCCAGCGGTTCTGCTTCAACACCCCGAACAGTGCCCGCCCCGCCCTCACCCCCCTGGCCCATCGTCAGTCTGGCGCAGACAACAACAAAACGCTCCGGCGCTTATCGCCCGTGCCCGTGCCAAACCCACAGGCGCACGCAACGCTGATGGCGCCCGGCCAGACTGTCAGGGACTCACGCATGACTACCAGCAGCACCTATGCCCAGGCGCCCAGTGCGCCGGTCAACTCCCCCGCACGGGTGGCCACCGCAAGCTTCATCGGCACCGCCATCGAGTTCTACGATTTTTACGTCTACGCCACGGCTGCGGCCCTGGTGATCGGCCCAGTGTTCTTCCCGTCCGGCTCCGGTACGGCGCAGATGCTGGCGGCGTTTCTTACCTTCGGTATCGCCTTCCTGGCGCGGCCGTTGGGCTCGGCGCTGTTCGGCCACTTTGGCGACCGCATCGGCCGCAAGTCGACCCTGGTCGCCTCGCTGCTGCTGATGGGTGTGTCCACCACCGCCATCGGCATCTTGCCGGGCTATGACAGCATTGGCGTATGGGCGCCGATCATCCTCTGCCTGCTGCGCTTTGGGCAGGGCCTGGGCCTGGGTGGGGAATGGGGCGGCGCCGCGCTGCTGGCCACGGAAAACGCACCGCCGGGCAAACGCGCCTGGTTCGGCATGTTCCCGCAGCTGGGGCCATCGATCGGCTTCCTGGCCGCCAATGGCCTGTTCCTGACCCTGGCCCTGGTGCTCAGCGACGAGCAGTTCCGCGAATGGGGCTGGCGCATCCCGTTCCTGCTCAGCGCCGCGCTGGTGTTGGTGGGGCTGTACGTGAGGCTGAAGCTTGAGGAAAGCCCAGTGTTTGCCAAGGCCGTGGCGCGCCATGAACGGGTGAAAATGCCAGTGGTGGACCTGTTCTCCAGATACTGGATGCCCACCTTGCTGGGCGCTGCGGCCATGGTGGTGTGCTACGCGCTGTTCTACATCTCGACCGTGTTCTCGCTGAGCTACGGCGTCACCACCCTGGGCTACAGCCGCGAAACCTTCCTGGGCCTGTTGTGCTTCGCCGTGGTGTTCATGGCCCTGGCCACACCGCTGTCGGCATGGCTCAGCGACCGCTACGGGCGCAAGCCGGTGCTGATTGTCGGTGGCTTGCTGGCCGTGGCATCCGGTTTTGCCATGGAACCGCTGCTGACCTCCGGCTCCACCGCCGGGGTGGCGCTGTTCCTGGCCATCGAGCTGTTCCTGATGGGGGTCACCTTCGCGCCCATGGGGGCTTTGCTGCCGGAACTGTTCCCCACCCACGTGCGCTACACCGGTGCTTCGGCAGCCTACAACCTGGGCGGTATCGTCGGCGCCTCGGCAGCACCGTTCTTCGCCCAGAAACTGGTCAGCATGGGCGGTTTGAGCTGGGTGGGGGGGTATGTGTCGGCCGCAGCAGTGATCAGCCTGATCGCCGTGCTGTGCCTGAAAGAAACCCGCGACAGCGAGCTGTAAGGGTGGGTCTGCAAGGGGCACAGCCCCCTTGCAGCTACCTGCAGGCCAGCGCGCGGCTCAGAATTCGACCTTGACTGCCTGGGAGGCGCGGGTTGCCTTGGCCCGGGCCGCTTCTACCGACTCGTCGCGCGCCAGGCATACGCCCATGCGGCGCGTGCCGTTGATTTCCGGCTTGCCGAACAGGCGGATCGCGGTGTCCGGCTCGCTCAGTGCGGCGCCCAGGTTGGCGAAGCTGGTCTGCTGGGACTGCCCCTCGGGCAGGATCACCGCCGAGGCAGACGGCCCGAACTGGCGCACCACCGGGATCGGCAAGCCGAGAATGGCACGGGCATGCAGGGCGAACTGCGACAAGTCCTGTGAAATCAGCGTGACCAGGCCGGTGTCGTGAGGGCGTGGCGACACCTCACTGAACCACACCTGGTCGCCTTTCACGAACAGCTCCACGCCAAACAGGCCGCGCCCGCCCAGGGCATCGGTGACCGCCTTGGCCACCCGCTGCGACTCTGCAAGTGCCTTGGGGCTCATGGCCTGCGGCTGCCAGGACTCCTGATAGTCGCCCTTCTCCTGGCGGTGGCCCACCGGCTCCAGGAAGGTCGTGCCGCCCACGTGCCGCACGGTCAGCAGGGTGATTTCGTAGTCGAAGTCGATGAAGCCTTCCACGATCACGCGCCCCTTGCCAGCACGGCCGCCCTCCTGGGCATAGGCCCATGAAGCCTGCAGGTCGGCGTCGCTGCGCAGCAGGCTCTGGCCTTTGCCCGACGAGCTCATCACCGGCTTGACCACGCAGGGGTACCCGACGTCGGCCACGGCCTCGGCGTAGGCCTCGAAGGTGTCGGCGAAGTGGTAGGGCGAGGTCGGCAGGTCCAGGTCTTCTGCCGCCAGGCGGCGGATGCCTTCGCGGTTCATGGTCAGCTGGGTGGCACGGGCGGTGGGCACCACGTTGAAGCCTTCATTTTCCAGCTCGACCAGGGTAGCGGTGGCGATGGCCTCGATTTCCGGAACGATATAGTGTGGTTTCTCGGCCTCGATCACCGCACGCAGCGCCACGCCATCGAGCATGTTGACCACGTGGCTGCGGTGGGCCACCTGCATGGCCGGGGCATTGGCGTAGCGATCGACGGCGATCACTTCCACGCCCAGGCGCTGAAGCTCGATCACCACTTCCTTGCCCAGTTCGCCACAGCCGCACAGCAGTACACGGGTCGCGGTAGGCGACAAGGGGGTTCCGATACGGGTCATTTCAGGTCCTCGCAGGCATCCGGGGCCACGCCATGCCAGGCGCCACCCGCTGAAAAAGGACCGATATTCTACACCATCAGCCCGCCACAGCGGCCCGCCGGGCGCGAAATGCCATGGCCAACCACACCGCCGTGACCCCGGCGAACTTGGATGCCATGGCAGTACCTATCACAGCCGGGGTGAGCGCCCCGATCATGCCGAAGAAGATGAACGTGTCCACCGGGATGCTCAGCGCGGAGCTTAGCCACAGGCGATCGCGCAGGGGCCGGCGGGTGACACTGAACACCAGCCAGTCGATCAGCTCGGAAACGAAGAACGCCGTCGCGCGGGCCCGCGCGATGGCCGGCTCGGACGTAGCGTACGACAGTCCCAATGCGGCCAGCATGGCCAGTAGCGCACCATGGCCGAAGCGGGTCTGCACCATGTCGCGCAGGATGAACACCAGCCCGCCCCATGCAGACCAGATGACGTCCAGGTTCGGGGCGCTGGAAAAGGCATAGTTGATCAGCACGACGCTGCTGATGTAGGCGATCAGATAAAGCATGGCGAGTCATCGGTGGGCAAGCCGCACAGATTACCGCTGGCTTGTTCGCGGGTAAACCCGCTCCCACAGGGAATATGGTTTGCTTATTGAGTCACCGCCCGCACGGTAGCGCAGTACGGATTAGTTGATTAAAAAGCCTGTGGAATTAACTGTCTGCCAAATTTCTGAACGCTGGCATCTATCTTGTGGGAGCGGCTTCAGCCGCGAACACCGGCAAAGCCGGTGCCACACACCGCGTTGCCTGCTTCGCGGGTAAACCCGCTCCCACAGTGATTGCGCCAACTTTGAGATCTTGTGGAAGACAGTTGCTCCCTCAGGTATTGCACAGCTCAGAATGCCAGGAAGGCAACGACTAGAGGATAAGCCCGGTCTGCAAGGCACGTTCGTGGCACAGCTTCAGCACTGCGCGCCGCTCGTCGTCGTTCATCCGCCCCCAGCGGCTGATTTCGGCCACGCTGCGCTGGCAGCCGGTGCAGATATCCTGTTCATCCAGCGCGCAGATGTTCACGCACGGTGACGCTACCGGGCGCACCGGGGTGTCATTCATCGTCAACCACCAGCTCCCGTGCATAGCGCTGGGCATTGTGCACGTAGTGCGCCGCACTGGCCTCGAGCATGCGCTTTTGCTGTTCGGTGAGTTCGCGTACCACCTTGCCCGGTGAACCCATCACCAACGAGCCGTCGGGGATCTCCTTGCCCTCGGCAATCAGCGCATTGGCGCCGATGATGCAGTGCTTGCCGATGCGCGCACCATTGAGAATGACTGCATTGATGCCAACCAGGCTGTAATCCCCCACCGTGCAACCATGCAGCATGGCGTTGTGGCCCACCGTAACGCCCTTGCCCAGGGTAAGCGGCGAACCCATATCGGTATGCATCACCGTGCCGTCCTGCACATTGCTGCCCTCACCGATGTCGATCAGCTCGTTGTCGCCACGCAGCACGGCGCCGAACCAGACGCTGGCGTCGGCCTGCAGGCGCACATTGCCGATCAGCGTGGCGTTGGGTGCAGCCCAACTGGTGGGGTGGGTTTCGACCCGCAGGTCGCCCAGGCGGTATTTCATGGTTGTTCCTCAGGCTGGGACGCAGATGGCAGGGTGGGCCCTGCTCGCTTGTCGGGGTAACGCTCGGGCGGGTGATGCAGGCTGATGCCGGCATCGAACAGCAGGTTGACCAGTTCGACGATCATGATCGCCGACAACCCCCAGATCTTGTAGTCACCATAACGGTAGCTGGGCACGTACCAGCTGCGCCCCTGGTAATCGATACGGTGGGTATGGTCGCGAGGGTCCTGGCGGAAAAACTCAAGCGGCACGGTGAATACTGCCGCGATCTCGGCGTCGTTGGCACGGTATTCGACAAAGTCGGGGATAACCCCGACAAACGGGGTCACCTTCAAACCATGCAAGGAAATCAGCGGGCTAAGAGGGCCGAGCACCTCCACCAGCCCGGGTGGCAGGCCGATCTCCTCTTCGGCCTCGCGCAGGGCGGTGAACACCAGGTCCGGGTCTTCCGGGTCGCGGCGGCCACCGGGGAAGGCAACTTCGCCGCCGTGGGTGGACAACCCTTGAGCGCGCAAGGTGAGGACCAGTTCGGGCGCTTCGCTGCGGGTAATGGGCAAGAGCACCGCCGCTTCCGGAAACCGTCGGTCGGTTTCCAGCGTGGCAGGTTGGTGGTTGCTCATTCGGCGAAGTAGCTCGTCCAGCATTGCGTACACTCGTGTCCAAGGCCTGCCCTGCATGATGCACCAAAAGCCGCCAGGCACCCAAGCCCTGCCCGCTTGCGGGCGCCAGGCCGGCACGCCAAGATAGGGGCAAACAAAGGGGCCCCCTATGAATTTCTGCAGTGCATGCGGCCAACCGGTCATCCAGCAGGTACCCGAAGGCGACAGCCGCCTGCGGTATGTCTGCCCCTCCTGCCACACGGTCCACTACCAGAACCCCAACGTGGTGGCCGGCGTGCTGGCCACCTGGGGCAGCCAGGTATTGCTGTGCCGGCGCGCCATCGAACCGCGTCGAGGTTTCTGGACACTGCCGGCAGGCTTCATGGAAAACGGCGAAACCCTCGACCAGGCAGCGCGCCGTGAAACCGTCGAGGAAGCCTGTGCCAGGGTGAAGGACATGGCCTTGTACCAGCTGTTCGACCTGCCGCACATCAACCAGGTGCACGTGTTCTTCCGGGCACAGCTGGCAGACCTGGACGTGGCCACCGGCGCCGAGAGCCTGGAAGTACGGCTGTTCGAAGAGCACGAGATCCCGTGGCAGGCCCTGGCTTTCCGGACCGTGGCGCGCACATTAGAATGCTACTATCGCGACCGCACTGGGCAGCACTTCCCCATTGGCCATGAGTACGTGCCGCCGATGAACCTTGCGTCGTCCTCCACCTAGCTCAGAGCCTTCAGGGATACCGTTACATGCGCTGGTTGCTTGCCTTGTTCTGCCTTTGCGTGACTTCGGTGTCCCAGGCGGCCTATACCGAAACCATCATCCGCAAGCCGGCACCCGCCGCGCAGGCGCTGCCGCGCGCGGCGCAGCCGGTGCAACCATTGATCGACAAGGTGCTGGTGATCAAGTCCGAGCGGCGCCTGCAGCTGATCAGCCGTGGAGAGCCGCTGAAAACCTACCGCATTTCCCTGGGCAAACAGCCTAAAGGCCCGAAAGAGCGCGAGGGCGACAAGAAAACCCCCGAAGGCTTCTACTGGCTGGACTGGCGCAAGCAGAGCGAGCGTTTCAACCTCGCCATGCATATCGACTACCCCAACGTCACCGATGCCGCCCGTGCCCGCCTCGAAGGGGTCAGTGCCGGCAGCATGATCATGATCCACGGTACGCCGATCAACGATGAATACCCGGAATGGTACTTCCACACCCTGGACTGGACCGACGGCTGCATTGCCATGCGCAACCACGACATGCAGGAAGTCTGGAGCCTGGTGCGCGACGGGACCATGATCGAGATTCGGCCTTGATAGAGCGCCATTCGGCGCAGGCTGTAGGAAACCTCCCACCATCTCGCTGGAATCTGCCTGACAATCGCTTAGGCAAGGGACGGCATCCAGGCGAATAGCCCGCCTTTTAGCATCCACGCAGTCGAGTACGGAGCCCGTACTGCAACAGCGGGGTGCTTACAATGCCGAACCACAAACGCCCGAACGCCGGCTGGTTGCTGGCTGCCTGCCTCGCGGTGCTGCTGTGCATGCCCGGGGTTGCCAGCGGCGACACCGCCAGCTGGCAACTGCGGGAACAGCAGCAGAACCTGCGCGACCTGCAGCAGCAACAACGCCTTGAGCGCTGGCAGGGCAAACGCGAACCCAGCGAAACCTCCCCCGGGCCCGCCCCAGCACCTGCCCACCAGCCTTGCTGGGCCATCCGTGGCGTGCAGATTGCAGGCAACCACCAACTGCCAGACACCCTGCTGGCCGACACCGTACGGCGCTCCGTTACGGCGTGCATGGGCCCCGCCGACATCGACCGCCTGCTGCGGGCCCTTACCGGGCAATACGTGGCCGCGGGCTTTCCTGCCAGCCGCCCCTACCTGGCGCAAACGCCGCGCAGCGGTGCGCCCCTGCATATCGGTGTGGTGGAGGGCTTTGTCGAGTCCATCGAGCTCGCCGGCCCTGAATTGCCGCTGTCGTTGTCCAGTGCCTTCCCCGACATGCTTGGCCAGCCCCTGTACCTGCCCCAGCTGGAACAAGGGCTGGACCAGCTCAACCGCCTGCGGGCCTACGACCTGGGTGCGGATTTGCTGCCCGGCACATTGCCAGGCGCGACACGGGTGGTGGTGCAGCCGCGCAAAGTGGCATCACCCTGGCACCTGGACAACCGCTTCGATAACCGTGGCAGCGACCAGACCGGCCGCCATCGCCTGACCACGGGCCTGGGGCTGGACAGCCCGCTGGGCCTGAATGACGACCTGCGTGTCTCCCTCAGCCGCACAGTCTTCGGGGCGCCCGGCTACAGCCAGGGCCTGACGCTGTACTACAGCATCCCCTACGGCCCCTGGACCTTCGCCATGAGTGCCAGCCGGCTGCGCTACAAGGCCCCCCTACCGGGTAGCCACCAAGTGGCCGATGGCAGCAGCCGCTACCGCAGCCTGAGTGCCGAACGGGTGCTGTGGCGCGGCCCGCGCGGCATGCTCAGCGCCAGCGCCCGGGTGGACCGCAAGCAACTGATCAACCGCAGTGCCGGCGCGGTCATCGTGCAGCAAAGCCCGACGCTGACCACGCTGGAGGCTGGGCTCAACCTGCTGTGGCTTGATCAGGGGCTTTGGAACGCCTACCTGGGTGTTGCCCAGGGTATCGGTGCATTCGGTGCCGACCGCTCGCCAATCGGCGTTCAGCGCCTGCGCCCAGACTTTCGCAAGTACCGCGCCAACCTGCTGCACCTGCGCCAGGGCCCGGCCGAGTGGCCTTGGCGCTGGCAAAGTGAAGTGGCGCTGCAGTACAGCGACGACGCCTTGCCTGCCGTCGAGCAGTTGCTGGCCAGTGACGACACCGCCGTGCGCGGGTTCCGCCTGCGCACCTATTCCGGCAGCAGCAGCGCTGTGTGGCGCAACACCGTCAGCCAGGCCCTGCCCCACGCCTTCAACCAAGCCCTGCAGATACGCCCCTATCTAGGCGTGGACCTGGGCTGGGCCCGCACCCTGCCCGGCTCATCGCCCCAGCGCCTGGCCGGGGCCGCCGCAGGCGTCGAGCTGAGCCTGCCCGGGAGCCGGCTGCGCCTGGACTACCAACGTGCGCTGCATGCCAGCGACTTGCCTGGCCGACGCCTGGAACCTGGGTTCTGGGTGCTGGACTGGGCCCTGACAATCTGATTCACCCACAACAATGAGAACAAAAACATGAAAACACCCTCGCCCCACTGCATCCGCCCAGACACCTTGCGCTGGGCCATATTCCTGGTGGTACTCGGCTCTGCCAGCGCCCTGGCCCAGGGCGGCCTGGAAGCTGCAAGCGGCCCTGGCGGAACACCAGTGATCAACCAAGGCCATGGGGTGCCAGTGATCGAGATCGTGCCACCCAATGCCAGCGGGCTGTCGCACAACCAGTTCAGCGACTACAACGTGGGCAACGCCGGGCTGGTACTGAACAACGCCACCGCCCCCGGGCAATCGCAGCTGGCGGGCGCCCTGGCTGCCAACCCGCAGTTCCAGGGCCAGGCGGCCTCGACCATCCTCAACGAAGTGATCAGCCGCAACGCCTCGCTGATCGAAGGGCCGCAGGAGGTGTTCGGCCACCGCGCCGATTACCTGCTGGCCAACCCCAACGGCATCACCCTCAATGGTGGCAGCTTCATCAACACCACCCGCGCGGGGTTCCTGGTGGGCACGCCTGAAATCGAGCAGCAGCAGTTGAAGTACCTCGACACCCTGGGTGCCAGCGGCAGCCTGCGGGTACTGGGCGGGGGCCAGAGCAACCGTGACGGCGCCCTGGACCTGATCGCCCCGCGCATCGACAGCCAGGGCCTGCTGAACGCCGGCACCGACCTGGGTATCACTGCCGGGCGCAACCGCATCGACCGCAGCACTGGCGATATCGTCCAGCACCTGCCCGGCACCCCGTCCAGCATCGATGCCAGCCTGTTCGGCGCCATGCAGGCCGGGCGCATCCGCGTGGTCAGCACTGCAGAGGGCGCGGGGGTGCGGGTGCAGGCGCCACGAGTCGAAGCCACAGAAGGCGTGCAGATCCAGTCAGCCGGTAATCTGCAGGTCAGCGGCACTGCCAGCAGCCCTGCCCTGCTGCACAGTGCGCAAGGCACGCTGAAGCTGACCGCCAGCGATGACCTGACCCTGGCGGCACTGGAAGCGAAGGCCCAGCACATCGAAGCACGGGCAGGCAAAAAGCTGACACTCGACGCCCAGGCCCTGGAGCGCGTGACCCGGGACACTGACAACTGGAACAAGCAGTTTCTTTTCGTCACCCGCGAAACCTACAGCCGCAACACCACCACCACCGACGTCAAACAACAGGGTACCCGGCTGCAGGCCGATGACAGCCTGGCCCTGCAATCGGGCGGCGACCTGCGCATGACTGCCGCCCAGCTACAGGCCGGCAACGGGCTGCGCATCGACAGCGGCGGCAACCTGGAGGTGCTTGCCGGTATTGATAGCCAGCGGGTGGAGGAACAGATACGCCACCGCAAGGACCTCTGGCGCGGCGACAGCGACACCGACACCTATACGCAAAACGCGCAAGGCAGCACGCTGGACGCCGGGGAGATGACCCTTAACGCCGCCGGCAAGCTCAACGTGCAGGGCAGCAGCCTGCACAGCCGCGGCGACTTGGCGATCACCGCCAGCCAGGCGAACGTGGCCACTGCGCAATTGCAGGATCGGGGAACCCGACGGGATTACCGCGGCGACCTGGTGTCTGGCACGTTCTTCGGCGACCGCAAAGGCAATGACAGTGACGGCAAGCGGGTTGCCGGTAGCAGCATCACCAGTGACGGCGCGCTCAGCATCAGCGCAGACACCGTTACCATCAAGGGCAGCAAGGTATTCGGCCAGCAGGGCGCCACGCTCTACAGCCAGCAAGGCGCCCTGGCGATCGAGGCAGACCGGGACACCCACACCCGCACCGACCATAATCGCGACAGCAAACTGTTCGGCCTGATCGCCAGCGAAGGCAACAGCACCGAGCGTAAGGAACAGGTGCTGAGCAGCGATGTGGGTTCTGCCACCAATCTGCGCCTGGCCAGTGCAGAAGAACTGCGAATTCAAGGCTCCAAGGTCGAGGCCGGGCAACACCTTGGCATCGAGGCCAAGGGCGACCTGGTGGTCGACAGCGTGCAAACCGTCGATGAAAGCGAAACCCGTACCCAGCAACGCGGCTTCAGTGGCCATGCCCGCGAAACCCAGGCAGCGCACGGCGACAAGCCGGGTTCGCGGCAGTACACCGCCGGCCTGGGCTATGAGGTGAACACCAGCACCGGCCAGCACCGGGAAACCCATCAGGTAGGCAGCGAACTCAAGGGGGCGTCAGTCAGCCTGGGTAGCGGTGCACAGTTGCACGTCAATGGCTCCAAGGTCACCGCCACCACCGGGGACCTGGAAGCCAACGCCCAGAGAATTGTATTGGGCGCCACCCATGACAGCCAGGACACCACCCGCACCGACACCCAGAGCGGCGGCAGCCTCGCCGTAAGCGGTGGTATCGACCGCCTGGGCAGCCAGTTCAATGGCTATCACAACCGCAGCGACGAGCACGAGCAGCAAACCCAGGTGCAGCACAGCGAGCTGCAGGCCGGCGGCAACCTGCGCCTGCACAGCGATACGCTGGTGACCGAGGCCGCACGGGTGAAGGCTGGCAACACGTTGGACGTTACCGCAAAACAGATCGAGAACCGCGCCGTGTACGATACCTATGAACACGAAAAAAACCGCAACGACTGGTCTGCCAGCCTGGGCGCAAGCCTGGAGTACCGCGACCTGACCCGCCCCATCGAACGGCTGGTGCTGGGCCAGGAAGCTGCCCGCTTCCAGCAGGCTTCCCCGGAAGATGCCATGGTCGCCCCCAGCATCGGCGCGGACATGACAGTCGAACACCTCAAGCACCTGGAAAACCAACGCCGTGGCTTCGCCCAGGTCAGCACGTTTTCCGGTGCCGACGTGCAGGTCAAGGCCGACAGCCTGATGGATCAAGGCACGCGTTGGCAGGCGGACACCGGCACCTTGCAGATCCAGGCGCAACAGCACCACATGACAGCAGCCGCCAACACCGAGCAGCGCAGCGAGCAACGCCTGAACTTCGCCGGGGATGCCCGCGTGGACACCAGCAGCGGCAAGGACGTGAATGTACGGATAGCGGGTAACGGTGGGTCGCTGGCCCAGCAGAGCACGGCCAGCACGGCGGTGGCCGGCAGCCTGTATGGCAAGCAGGGTATCCAGGTGCAGCTTGGCAGCGATGGCCGCTACGAGGGCACGCGCCTGGATGGCGGCAGCGGCGACGTCCGTATTCACAGCCAGGGTACATTGGCCTTTACCCAAGCCACTGACACCGCCCAACAGCAGTCGCGCCAGCTGGATGGCAATGCCTGGGTCAAGGTTGGCAACCGCCCTGGCAGCACCGGCATCGACGGCCGCGGCTACCTCGACCACGCCAGCCAGCAGCGTACGCAAAGCACAGCCCAGGTTGGCCAGATCGACAGCCAGGGCGAGGTGCGCCTGACCAGCCAGGGCGACCTGCTGCTCGAAGGCACGCGCATCGGCAGCCGCGAGGCCCCGACCGGCGACATCACCCTGCACAGCGGTGGCCTGCTGCAGGTGAAGGCCGCAAGCAGCACTCGGCAGGCCAGCGGTAGCAGCCTGGGCGGAGGCCTGGAGCTGGCGTTGAAAACCGGCACCAGCAAAGGCGGTGCCATCGGCGGCCATTTCAGCCATGGCAAGCAGCAGGAGGATGTGCGCGAGGCTGTGGATGCGTGTTTTACAAGCAGCGGTAAGCTCAGCGTGGGCAGCACGGCACGCGAAGAGGTTGCCGTAAACGTCCAGGGCCTGCAGGCCAGCGCCCAGCACATCGCCCTGGATGCGGCCAACGGCGGTATCCGGCTAGAGGCTTCGTCCAACCAGGATGTGCGCGACAACCTGCACGTCACCGCAGGTGCTGGCTTCAATAGCAGCACCGGCAACCTGGACACCCGAGGTTTGCACGGCCGGGTCAAGGTCGACCTGGACAAGCGCGACAACCTGACCTGGAACGCCAGCAACCTGCGTGCCGACCACATCAGCCTGAACAGCCGGGGTAACGCTGAGCTTCAGGGCGTGAGCCTGGAGGCCGGGAAAATCGACGGCACGATCGAAGGCGACCTGCGCGTTGCCAGCCTCAAGGACAGCGTAAACACCCTCAGCATCAAGGGCGACGCCAGGCTCAGCCACGAAAAGAACCCGCAGGGGTATGTGAATGCCGCCACCTCGCTGGCGGGGCCTTTTGGCAGCAAAGTGTCCGAGAAGGCGGGCTCGGCACTGGGCAAGGTGGACCCGGGTTTATCGCCTACCCTGCGCCTGGATGTTTCCCACGCGCAACATGACACCGTCGGCCAGCAGGCGGTACTCAAAGGCAGCGAAGGCATAGCGTTGAATGTGGGGGGTAATGCCCACCTGGTCGGCGCCCGGTTGCAGTCAGCCCGGGGCGACGTGCGGCTCGACGCGGCTGCGGTTACCCAGGAAACGTTGAATGGCAGTGACTATCGCCGAGATGTCTCGGTGGATGCTTCCAATTCCCCGGTAGACCTGGGCACCGCCCTGGCCGATATCGCCAAGGGCAAAGGGGCTGCCGCAGGGGAGGCTCCCCTGGACCTCGGGTTGCTGCGCACCAGTGGGCACAACCGCAGCGAGCAATGGGCCTCCAGCATTAGTGGGAAGTAATGTGCGGTAGGCGCTAGCAGCGCGGGCGATGGGGGCCAGCGCCCCCATCGACTTCAGCGCGGACCTGCCGACTACGGCTGTCCCTTTAACAAACCTGAAACCCGGACGTCACATTCACGCACTAGAGTGCGGTCTGGTTCAACTCAGCCATAAAAAGGACACCTTGATGAGTCGTGACACCGGCGACAACCTGGACAGGAACCACAGCACCAACCTGCCGATGGCCACGGTCATGGATGCCTACCTGAGCCGCCGCACCGTGATACGCGGCAGCCTGGCCGCCGCTGTCGCCCTGATTGCCGGCACTGGCCTGGCCGGGTGCCTGGGGGGGGACCGCCCCGGCAGCGCACCGTCATCCGGCAAACCTGTACAACCCAAGTTGTCACTGGGCTTCCAGTCCATCCCTGGCTCACGCACCGACGCCTGCACCATCGCCCCTGGCTACACCGCCTACGTGCTGGCCCCCTGGGGCACACCGCTCAACCACGCGGCCAACCCCTGGAAAGCGGACGGCAGCAACACTTCGCACGACCAGGCCAATGCCATGGGCATGCACCACGATGGCATGCATTTCTTCCCGATCAATGGCAGCTCGGACGATGGCCTGCTGGCAGTCAACTTCGAGTACATCGACACCGCCGCCCTGCACCCCGCCGGCCCCACCAAGGACGCCCACGGCAAACGCCCGGCCGAAGAGGTACGCAAGGAGATCAACGCCCACGGGGCGGGCGTGGTACGCCTGAAGAAAACCCAGGGCCGCTGGCAGGTGGTGGACAACGACCCATTGAACCGGCGCTTCACTACGGCTTCGCGCATGCAGATCAGCGGGCCGATGCGCGGCAGCGCTCACGTACGCACCCCGTACTCCCCCGCCGGTACCCATTGCCGCGGCACCAACAACAACTGCGGTAACGGCTACACACCATGGGGCACCTACCTGACCTGCGAAGAGAACTGGCCGGGCATCTTCGTCAACAAGGGCACGCGCCCTGAAGACCAGCGCCGCATCGGCGTTGGCACCAGCGGCGGCCAGTACGGTTGGGAAACCGCCGCCGGTGACCGCACCGAGGTTGACGGCGAATTCGCCCGTTTCGACATCACCCCCAAAGCCGCCAGCGCCAACGGCGACTACCGCAACGAGGCCAGTACCTTCGGTTACATCGTCGAGATCGACCCTTACAACAGCAGTACCCTGGCCACCAAGCGTACCGCCCTCGGCCGCTTCCGCCACGAAGGCTGCTGTCCGGGCCTGGCCGTGGCGGGTAAACCGTTGGTCTGGTACATGGGTGACGATTCCAACAATGAGTACCTGTACAAGTGGGTATCCAGTGCCGTCTGGGACCCTGCCGACGCCAACCCGACGGATCGCCTGGCCACCGGCAACAAATACCTCGACCACGGCAAGCTGTACGTAGCCCGCTTCGATGCCGACGGCACCGGGGTGTGGCTGTTGCTGGACCCCTCCACCGTGACCACCAGTGGTAGTACCCTGGGCGCGTTGTATGGCGACCTGCCGGGCATCATCCTCAACACGCGCGGCGCCGGCGATGCGGTGGGTGCAACGCCGATGGACCGGCCGGAATGGACCGCCGTCAACCCGCTCAATGGCGATGCCTACCTGACCCTGACCAACAACAGCGTTCGCACGCCGGCCCAGGCCGACGCAGCCAACCCACGCGGCCCAAACCGGCATGGCCATATCATCCGCTGGCACGACAGCAGCGACCATGCCAGCTTCACCTGGGACATCTTCGTGTTCGGGGCCAATGCTGGCGGCAACGCCGACATCAACCGCTCCGGCCTGACCGAGCTTAACCAGTTCGCCAGCCCTGACGGCATGAGTTTCGATAGCCGGGGCGTGCTGTGGTTCGAGACGGACAACAGCGAGGCCACGATCACGGATTACACCAACGACCAGCTACTGGCGGTGATCCCCACGCAACTGGTGGACGACAATGGCAAGCAGGTGCCGGTGAGTGCACACAACCAGGCCGACTTGCGGCGGTTCTTTGTGGGGCCTAATGATTGCGAGGTGACGGGGATTACCTTCACGCCGGACAACAAGACGCTGTTCATCAACATTCAGCACCCGGGGAACTGGCCTTCGACTGACAAAGCCACCGATGCGACACCTCAGGGCACTCGGGTTCGCCCTAGGTCTTCGACGGTGGTGATTCAACGTGATGACGGCGGGGAGATTGGTACTGCCTGAGATGCGTTCAGTGGGGGCGCGCGCATCACGTGAACATTCATTAGCGCAGGTGGCGCTTAGTCACCTTTCCGCTCTTACGGCGGGTTACTTGGGTCTTGGCCAAAGTAACTCGCCGTAAGAGCGAAAAGGTGAATAAGGGCCACCATCGCACATGGACTATGCTTGCCATGAAAACCCACGAACAGCAAACAACTTCAAACCTAAACTTCAAACTTCAAACTTCAAAATTCAAACTTACAGAGTGTGGGCGGACACACTGAGCAGACATTCTTTTACGCAAGTGGCGCTCAATCACCCTTCCGCCCTTACGGCGGGTCCCTCTTTGTCTTGGCAAAAAGGAACCAAAAACCGCCCGCTCCCGTCATCCGGCCCCTACGCTGCGCTTCGGGGTTCCCTCACTACGG